>JBLHJX010000367.1:0-4614 GCA_047619225.1 Candidatus Latescibacterota bacterium | reverse complement strand
AACCCAATTCGAACCCCCTTAACCCCACGCGCAATACCTGCAATCATACCCGGAACAACATCAGGCAAAGACGTCGGATCATTTTCGTCCAAACCAGCAATCGCCTCAAGCATAATCCCCGCATCGGCCACGCTGCGTGTCAGCGGCCCCACATGGTCCAACGATTCTGCCAAAGGCAACACACCATAACGACTCACACGCCCCCACGTGGGTTTAAGCCCCACCGTGCCACAAGCAGCAGCAGGAAACCGAATGGATCCCCCCGTATCGCTGCCCAAAGATCCAAAACACAAACCCGCTGCCGTTGCAACACCTGAGCCACTCGACGACGCCCCCGCCCACCGTTCGGGATGCCACGGATTCACAGGCACATCAAACTTAGGATTATACCCCCCCATTGCGCCCTCAGTCATATTCAACTTGCCCAACAACACTGCTCCCGCAGCTTTGAGCCGAGCGACAACAGTCCCATCAAAACTTGGCACATGATCAGCCAATGCATGCGAGCCCCCCATTGTGCGCACACCCTTCGTAAAGCACAAATCCTTCACCGCCACCGGAATCCCGTGAAGAGGCCCGCGATATGCACCCGATGCGATTTCGGATTCAGCCTGTTTCGCCTCGGCCATTGCTTGATCGGCCATCACAGTTGTATAACTCTTGAACCGACCGTCCAATTGTTCAATACGGGCCAACATCTCTTCCGTTACCTCAACGGGGGAAATCTTCTTCGACCGAATCAACTCAGCAACTTGACTTATGGTTTGAAAATGAAATGGGGGCATTAAAAGCTCCTAAAAGGGTGATAGGCAATCTAAAATCGCAGAGCGCGAAGGGCAAAAGTAGAGAGAGATGGATCTTTTACGCTATGCGCTTTGCCCTTTCAGTATAAATCTTTAAATCTTCTTGCTCAAGCATTATATTGTAATACAAAATGGCTGTGTGGAAATCTCAACTGGACATTTAGGAGCACATGAAAACATCTCCCAAAAACATCCGTGCCATATGCCTCGATTGTGGCGACACCTTGGCCGATGAACGCACTGAAATCAAAGACCCAAATGGCGTCACCCTAAAAGCCGACTTAATCCCCGGCGCAGCAGATATGGTTCGTGCCATCAAACAACACGGCTATCCCCTCGCCCTTGTTGCAGACGGTCCAACGGGCACCTTTCAAAACATACTTACCCAACACCATCTCTACGACAGCTTCGACACCTTTGCGATCTCAGAACAAGTAGGTGTACTCAAGCCCGACGCAAAAATGTTCACCACAGCGCTCGACCAGCTCAATATCCAAAAACAAGACTACCATCGTGTGATCATGGTTGGCAACAACCTCGAACGCGATATCAAAGGTGCCAATGCACTGGGCATCATCAGCGTCTTTTTAAGCTGGTCAGACAAACGTACACACATTCCAGCCGATGAAACCGAAATACCCAAATACACCATTCAAACACCAATGGAATTAATCGCCCTCATTGAAAAATTAGAATCTCAAATATAATTCCCAAGGAGTCTCTCGTGATCGAAATCGTCTGCCACCGTGGTGCAAATGAATACGCCCCCGAAAACACCTATCCCGCCGCACAAAAATGCATTGAGTGGGGTGTTGATTATGTCGAAATAGACATCAACACCAGCCGTGACGGCGTCCAATATATCTTTCACGGTCCCGCGCTGGAAAAAACGACTGATGGCATGGGCATGTTCTATGATATGACCTCGACCATTATCGACACATTCGACTGTGGCAGTTGGTTTAGCCCCGAGTTCAAAGACGAACGCATTCCACGTCTCGATCCATTCTTGCGCTGGGTCAAAGGCAAAGCCAAAGTTTATTTTGACGTCAAGCGCGCAGATCATCAACAACTCATTGACCTTGTTTACGAAGTGGGCCTAGAAAAAGAATGCTTTTTTTGGTCTGCCCATCACGAATGGTCAGCAGAACTCAAACAACGCGCCCCCGAACTCCCTGTCAAATTCAACACACGCAATATCGAAGATCTAAAAAGGGTTCACGAAAACTACAACACAGATATCGTCGAAATTAGCCTCAACAATATGACCGAAGAATTCAAACAAACATGCCAAGACCTCGGCATCAAAATCATGATCTATCACAAAGAAAAAGATCCCGAATCCTTTCGCCAAGTCATCAACTGGGATGTCGAAATGCTCAACCTCAATCACGCCGATGCGTTCATAGAGGTCGCGCGTGAAATGGGCGTTCGTTGATTCGCCTCTGCAACTTGCCTATTCACAAGGATGTTTGGCGTGACCCACAATGAAAACACATTAAACACATCGCGTAACATCACGCTCTTCACCCAGTCGTGGTTGCCCGACTCGCCCCCCAAAGCCATCATCATTATCCAACACGGTTTTTGTGAACACAGTGGCCGATATGTTCACGTCGCCGAACACTTTGTATCCAAAGGATATGCCGTTTATGCATTGGACCTGAGAGGGCATGGTCAATCACAGGGCAAACGGATCTACGTCGATCTTTTTGAATACCACATCGAAGACTTTACCCGATTTGTATACTGGGTTCAACACAAAAGCCCCAACATACCCGTATATGTTCTTGCCCACAGCATGGGCGGAACCATTGCTGCGCTTTGGGCAGCCCAAAACCCGCCCGATATTTCGGGTCTTATCCTGAGCAGTGCCGCCATCCAAATCATTGCAAAAGTACCCAAAGTTTTAATTGCCCTCTCAGACATCATTAGCAAATACCTGCCTCATTTACCCACTGTCCATTTCGATAACCCCGACGCGCTTTCTCGCGACCCGAAAATCACCCACCAACATACCACCGATCCATTGGTTTTCAGAGGGCGAATTCCTGCCCGAGCAGGTTCAGAATTGCTCAGAGGGGCCAAACTTGCCCGTCAAAGTTTAGATAAGATCACCCATCCCCTGCTCATATTACACGGCACCAAAGACACACTCACAGCCCCTCAAGGCAGCCGTGAATTACATGACCATTCGCGATCTCAAGACAAGACCCTTATATTTTATGAAGGCCTACGACACGAAATTCTAAACGAACCCGAACGAAGTCAGGTCCTAACAGACATCGAAAATTGGATTCAAACTCGTTTGGCCTAAAAACCTGTCTCAAATGCGTAAAATGTGTATATTTAGCCAACAGATTCTCCAACGTTTTGCCAAAAACAATACCTTAGGATCCTCTCTTTATGACCTACGACTACGACATGATTGTCATTGGCTCAGGCCCAGGCGGCGAAGGTGCCGCCATGAAATCTGTAAAAGAAGACAAACGAGTTGCTATTGTCGAAAACTTTGACGCAGTGGGTGGCAACTGTACGCACAAAGGTACCATTCCCAGCAAAGCCCTGCGACAATACGTTCAACAGCTCATTGACATCAGCGATTACCGTCATGCCAGCTTCCCCGACATGATCAAGCGCGCAGATCGGGTCATCAATGAGCAGGTAGAATTGCGCACAAGCAATTATGAACGAAACAGTGTAGAAGTTCTCAATGGGCGCGCATCATTCGTCGATGAACACACCGTTGAAGTCTCACATCTCAATGGTGGCAAAGAACGCTACACGGCTGCAGGATTTATTATTGCCACCGGATCACGGCCTTATCACCCTCCTGACATCGATTTTACACACCCTCGTATTCTCGACAGCGATACCGTGCTCAACCTCACAGAAAGCCCGCGCAGCATCACCATTTACGGCGCAGGTGTGATCGGTTGCGAATATGCCTCCATCTTTCGAGGGATGCGCATCAAAGTCAACCTCATCAACACACGCGATCAACTGCTCTCTTTTTTAGACGACGGCATCATTGACGCCCTCAGTTATCACCTGAGCCAAAATGGCGTGCTCATTCGACACAATGAAGAATACGAGCGCATAGAAGCCAATGACGACGGAGTCCGCGTTCATTTTAAATCGAACAAACAAATGGTCAGCGACGTGCTCTTATGGGCACAAGGTCGTACTGGCAATTCAGAAAATATGGGGCTAAGCGATATTGGCATTGAAACCAATGAACGCGGCTCGATTATCACCAACGAAAACTATCAAACAACCCAACCGCACATCTATGCCGTAGGAGACGTCGTTGGTTTTCCAAGCCTCGCCAGTGCTGCCTATGACCAAGGGCGTTTTGCCGCCACCCACTTCGTCTTTGGCGAGTGTGAAACGCGACTGGTCGAAAACATACCCACAGGCATTTACACCATTCCCGAAATCAGCTCTATCGGCCTCACAGAAAAAGAACTCACTGCACAAAAAGTACCTTACGAGGTTGGGCACGCATTTTTTCGCCACCTTGCCCGCGCTCAAATGACAGGCCGTACCACAGGCATGCTCAAAATTCTCTTTCACCGAGAAACCCTCGAAATTTTTGGCATCCACTGTTTTGGCTCCCACGCCTCAGAAATTATCCATATTGGCCAAGCCATTATGGCCCAAAAAGGCGAAGCCAATACCCTCATGTACTTCATCAACACCACCTTCAACTATCCCACAATGGCCGAAGCCTATCGTGTAGCCGCCCTCAATGGCCTCAATCGCGTAAGGTAAACATTCGGAACAGACGAACAGATGGATAGATGAATAG
>JBLHJX010000366.1:0-4623 GCA_047619225.1 Candidatus Latescibacterota bacterium | reverse complement strand
TGGCAAAGAATCGAAGGTGACAGATTTGGTGCGGGCATCCGAGCCGGGCTTTACGGGTGTGAAACGATGTGCCGAATGTCATACGAATAATTATGCCGAGTGGAAGCGCAGTTTGCACGGTTTGGCAATGACGGTACCAACCGATTCAACGGTGGTGGGTGACTTTAATCAGGCATCGCATACTTATGGGGGTGTGACAACCCAGATGTATCGGCGCGATGGTGATTTTTTTATGAAAACGCTCAATGCCAAGGGGCAGGTAGAAGAGTTTCGGGTGGACTATACGATTGGGGTGCGACAACATCAGGCTTATATGACACAGTTTCCCGATGGACGGTATCAAGTTTTGCCTTTGTATCACGATGGGGCAACTCATGCGTGGGTAGATGCGCAAGAGGGTGGGGTGGTTGCTCAGCATCAGCCGTTGGTGGCAGATGATTATTATCATTGGACCAATGCGGGAAGAACGTGGAACTTTCATTGTTTTGATTGTCATGCCAGCCGTGTGCAAAAACATTATGATGTGGATACCGATACATATCGCAGTTCTGTGGGGAATTTGGCCATCGATTGTGAAGCATGTCATGGGCCATCGGCCAAACACGATGAAACACGGGGGCAGCCGGGTGCGCCTATGCACCAATTGGCTTTGCGGCTGTTAGACAAAGAACCTGCTGTGGAGGTGTGTATACAATGCCATGCGGCCAAAGAGATTTTGACCGAAGGGTATTTGCCCGGAGAAAATTTTTACGACTATTATCAGTTGATTTTGCCCGACGATAAGCGGTTTTTCTATCCCGACGGTCAGCCTCGCGTTTATATCTATCCGGGTGCATTGCATTTGATGAGCCCGTGTTTTGTCAATGACGAGTTGCAATGTACCACATGTCATGATGCGCATGGTTCAACACGCGATGTGGATTTGGTGGCAGATAGAGAGGGTGTGGGTTTGTGTGAAGGGTGCCATGCTGATATTGCAGAAAATCCGGTCGCGCATGGGCATCACAAATCCGGTAGCAAGGGCAACCAGTGTGTACAATGCCACATGCCTTATCATTATGTAACGGGTGAAAATTTAACCGATCATCGCATTGTATCGCCCGTGCCTCAAAATACAGTTGTCAATGGCGTGCCCAATTCGTGTAACCAAAGTGCCTGTCATATTGATCAGTCGGCACAATGGGCGTCTTCGTGGGCGACAAAGTGGTATGGCAATTATCAAGATGGCGAGGTGGCACGCAGTACCGCTGTTGTTTTGGCTCAAAAGGGGGATGCTGGTGCGGTTGATGGTTTGGTAGATATGTTGAAAGAGGGCAGTTCGGTTTGGCGGGCAACTGCTGCGGGGTTGTTGGGTGGTTTGGGTGATGTGCGTGTGGTGCCTCGTTTGATTGACATGATGGATGATGGTCATGCGATGGTGCGTATGAAAGCAACCGTTTCTTTGGGGCGTTTGGGTGATGTGCGTGCCATTCCACAGTTGCTTAAGGCATTGTCTGATTCTGCACGGGTGGTGCGTGTGCAAGCTCCTTTTGCGCTTATGGACTTGGGATATATTGATCAAACAACGGATGCATTTCAGAAGGCTTTGGCTGAGCATCGTGACGTGGTTGCGAGTGTGCAAAGTGATGATCCGGGTTTTCACGAAAGTTTGGGGCAGGTGTATGAACGTCAAGGCCAATTTGATGCGGCTGCGCGCGAATTCCAAATTGTTGCCAAGTTAGATCCTGGTCACCCAGAAACAAAGGCAGATTGGGTTCGGTTGCAAAAAGAACGCGATTTGTTTGCGCAAATGATGGGGCATTTTGGAATAGAAAAATTGGCAGTGTTGCGCGGTGCAGCTTTGGTGCAGTATGGTCGATATGAAGAAGCTGCAGAGGTTTTGAAAAATCAGTTAGATGGTTCGGCTATGTTTTGGACCACTGTGGGAAATGCACAATGGGGCAGTGGGCATCGCGATAAAGCGTTGGATGCGTATTTACAGGCGTTGGATGTTGTACCTGCTTTTCGACCGGCGGTACAGCGGTTGGTACAAATGGCTTTTTCTGAAACGGTGAGGGGTGAGGTTGAAGATGTGTATGATGAATTGCCAACTGTAGAATGGATTGACCGAGGCATAACGGCTGTGCGTCAAAAGAAGTGGAACCAGGCACGCATGTATTTTGGTGCGGCGTTGGATCGCGAGAGACGAGGGGATGTATCATTTGCTTTGAGTGAAAAAACGAGGTCTGCAGTGCAAACTCTTCCTGATTCTGTTTTTGCGGCGGGAGGGGCAGCATACGAACTGGGTGATTTGGAGGGTGCGTTGTCTGCATATGTTCAGGTGGTGAAACTGGATCCTGAACGAACAGATGCCTATACTTTAATGGGTTTGATTAAAGCAGACCAAGGTGCGTTTTTACAAGCCGAACAACATCTTTATGATGCGTTGTTGGTAGATGTTTCTTATGTGCCGGCGCTCACAATTTTGGGCACTGTGTTTCAAGAACGCAATGATTTGGATGCGGCATTGGCATTGTATCGGCAGGCTTGGGCATTGGAGCCGTCGGCAGCGGGGGTTGAGTTGTTTATGGGGCAGGTTTATATGATGCAGAGCAACCGCGACAGTGCACGTGCGGTTTTGTCACGGGTGGTAAAACGGGAGCCGAATCATGAGCAGGCGCGTGAACTTTTGAATCAAGTGGGAGGTTTAGAGCTGTGATGGGGGTGATACGATTTGTTCGATATGCAGGCATTGGGGTGCTGGTCTTTGTCGTTGCAATAGGGGCGTTTTGGTTATTGCATCCCACGGGCAGTGTGGTGGTAAAACGCCTTGCGCAACGGCCTGGTTTTTTGTGGCGTATCAGTGGCGAAAAGTCTTGTGAAGGGTGTCATTCCCAAATTGATTCGGGCATGGATAAACAATGGCGTGCGAGTGTGCATTTTAGAGTTAATGTGGGATGTGCAGATTGTCACGGTGAAGATCATGAGGTTGTATTTGCCGAAAAAGGCAAGGTTTCGGCAGGTGTGTGTGGCAAGTGTCACGAAAAAGAGGTGATAGCATTTGCCCAAAGTGGGCATGCCGATGCAGAAGTTGCCGCCATTTCCGACGCGCGATTCTTAGCACAATCACCTGCGATGCAAGAAGAAGGGTGTATGGGGTGCCACAATGTGGGGGCGCGGTTTGCCGATGGCAGTGTGGGGGGGTGCAATGTGTGTCACCCAGGACATGAATTTAGTTCGGCAATGGCACGTGAACCCGAAGCCTGCCAAGTGTGTCACGGCGGGGCCGATCATCCTGTGATGGAGGCATATAAAACAAGTGTACATGGGGTGTTGTATTATCATGATCGCGACGCAGAAAAATCGCCTAATTGTGTGACGTGTCATATGCCAAATGGTGAACACGGACATGTGGCCAATATTGGATTGGGCGCGGTGTTTACGGGGGCCGTGTTGGAAGATGAGTATTTGCCACATTTGGCAATGAAACGATTGAGCAAAGAAACGTTTGAAGCCAATCGCAAAGAGATGCTCACTATTTGCGCACCTTGCCATACGACGCGATTTTCACGCGAGAGTTTGGAAAGAGCCGATGCCATCAAACGTGAAGCCGATGCCATTGTCGCAGAAGGATACACGATTATTAAGGCGCTTTATGATGAAAAGGCATTGGACCCGATGCCGGAGGATCGTCCTGCGAATCTTGTGGTTGGGCACGCATTTGAGTTGGGTGGGCAGCAGTTGTATGAAAATACGTCTGAGATTGAACAGTCTTTTTTTCGATTGTTTAAGTTTTATCATGCAACAACGTTTAAAGGCGCATACCATCATTCGCCTGACTATACCCATTGGGAAGGCATTGTACGTATGAAAATGGAGATGGATAAAATAAAGTCCGAAGCGAAAAAATTACGCTTGGCTGCAACATTAAAGTAAATGATTGTTAATTTATGTATATGTAATTCGTTTTTGTCCCATTTTCGAAAAATGAAATTGTTTTGAGGTTGGATCAATCCCGAGTGTTTGAATAGTGGTTTCGAATTTGGATGTATTTGTGTAAGGTGTTATTTAATATATGCTTAGTGAGTTATTTGTATGGATGTTTCTAAGAATTTTGAAATCCAAAATTAGCGTGTCTAATGCTCGGTGTTACAAGTTGCAAAAAAGGTGTTGCATGGCATTTTTCTTTTCCTTATCTTAAAGTTGCCTTGACATAATGTGTTTTTATACAAATAGTAAAAGGGTTTTAAACCCTCCGAAGTTGTTAGCTCCGTCCCCGCCAAGGACCTTAATTTTATAAGCGATGTTTGTTATCTAACCTCACTGATAGCCGAGAGCTGTTTTTGTGTTTGGTCTTTTTGTGTCTTAAAAGTAAAAAAAGAATGGACGTTGGTTGGGCTACTGTTTGTGTCTTTTGCCCTCCGAAGTTGTTAGCTCCGTCCCCGCCAAGGATATCAAATTAAATAATGGATACTGTTATCCAAAGAGGATATGCTCAAAACTTAAACTTATTTTCACAAGGAGGTGGTGCGAAAGCATTGAATTTGTGAGCGGTTTTTTCGAAGAACGATTCCGAAGGTCGTTAATTTCGCTAACGCGAAAGGAGGTAGTCCGTTGAAAATGTTTAAAATGTTGATGCTTGCA
>JBLHJX010000365.1:0-4624 GCA_047619225.1 Candidatus Latescibacterota bacterium | reverse complement strand
ACTCGAAACAAACCTCGCATCGGAGTTACAAGATGTGCTCTCTGGTCACGTCACAGACTTCGATGGCCCCAAAGTTGTGGCCGACATCTTAAATCGCGCCCGACAAGACACCGAAATCCAAGTGCTCGATCACATTGCCCAGCTCGACCCCAAATTGGCAGAAAGTATTCGGGAGGAAATGTTTGTCTTTGATGATCTACAACAGCTCTCAGACCAAGATATACGCACCTTGCTCAAACAAATGGACACCAGCAACTTGGCACTATCGCTCAAAACCGCCACTGACACCATCAAAAACCGCTTTTTTGCCAACCTCTCTAAAAACCGCGCCAACACGCTCAAAGAAGAAATCGAATTTTTGGGCAAAGTGAGACTCAGTGAAGTGCAAGCAGCCCAACAACACATCGCACAAACCGTGCGCGAACTTCAAGAAAATGGGCAACTGCGCATTGTGCGTGACGACTCAAACGACATTCTTATTTAGGTTAAAAAATAAACCCCGGGCGGTAAAATAAACCGCCCGGGGTTTTTATAATCGTATAAGACAGATAAGGGGAATAAGTGCATCGTTCTGCTCTCATTTTACACCCAATGATGCACCCTCATCTAAAAACTTTCTGACAGACTGAACCAAATCTTCAATCTTAAAAGGTTTTTGCAACACCTGACAAGCCCCAAAAGCTTCTGCATGATGCAAAAAATCCACTTGCCCCCGGCTGCTGCGCCCAGACATAGCAATCATAGGAAGATCAGGACTGATCTGGCGCAATTCTCGGATCACTTCCAACCCGTCTTTATCTGGCATCCAAATATCTGTAATCACCAGATCCACAGGCTGCTCACGATAAAACGCGATGGCTTCTCTGCCATTTATGGCTTCAATCACCTCATAACCTTCGATGATCAACAACCTACGAATAGCACCTCGAATAGCACCATCATCGTCTACAACAAGTATACGAGCCACAGAACGCCTCTTTGGAATGGGAAAATTGTCCTGCTCACAACCATCAAAACGGTGACTTAAAATAAGAAAGATGGTTGAAAAATGCCTTAAAAGTGTCTGATTTCAGCCTTTAAATTAAGAAGAATAGCTCTGTCTGTAATTTTAAAAGCATTCAAATATAATAAAAACAAATACTTACACAATAATTTCTACTACAATAAAACTGTAATAAAATGACCTTTTGATCTGTGGCGTTAATATCATGCAACAATCAGACCATGCCTACAAAAAAATTAACCTTCCAAACGAGCCGGTATTACAGGCTGGCCATTTCCACGCGCAGAAACATCGGCTGCCACGCATGCGGCCAAAGAAGCAAATGCATCGCGCCCATCCACGGGCACCGGGCTTCCATTGACAATCGCATCCAAAAATGCAGCCACACAACCTTGGCTCCCCGTTGCAATTTCCGAAACATCTGTTGGCAGCGTTTCCCAACCCGACAAACCATCGCGCCCAATCTGATTGCCCACAATCAACCCGTGTGTACCCACCAACCGAAAATGATCATCAGGGTGGGGGCCTTTGGGCCAATGCGCCTCATACGTCACAGTAACCTGACCAATAACATCACCCTCAAACTGAAACACCGCCGACGTTGTTTTGTCTTTGGGAAAGTCAAGGGACCCCAATCGATTGCTAAACGCCGTTACTGCCTTAATCGGTTTGCCAATCAAAAAGCGCAACAAATCCACCTCATGAATACCCGAGCCAACAAGCGCGGTGCGCCCCGCTTCCGCTGAAGCATACCAAGGTGATTTGGCAAATTGACCGCGTTTGTCCTGAATGGCATCCACGCGCAAATGCACAATCTCGCCCAAATCACCGCCATCCAAAATCTCTTTTATTGCCCGAACACCCGTGCGAAACCGCCGTTCATGCGCCACCATAAACACGTTGCCCGACGCATCGGCAGCCTTCACAATGGCTCTTGCATCATCCAAATTGGTTGCCAAAGGTTTGGTCTGAAGCACATGGCAACCCGCTTCAAAACACAGTGTGGCATGGGGGCGGTGCAAATGGTCGGGTGTAACAATGCTGATCGCATCGGGTGATTCGGCCTTAAGCATACGCTCCAAATCGGTATGCCCTTCGGCAATTTGGGGAAATTCTTGGCGCAATTGTGCGATACGTGCTTCATCGGGGTCACACACCACCAAACGTTCAACAGCTTTAGAGGCTGCATACGCAGCAACATGATGCCGCCCCAACCCCAAACCGACCACTGCCACCTTTAAATTGCCCATAACCCGATCTCCCCTTGACGTAATGCATTCTGACCGCTAACTTTAGCTGTGCCATATCATAAACTAAGCCGTGCGATTTTTGAAACCAAATTTCAATTTATGTATCTTATTCAATAGTTAAAAGCAAAAAGAGAGATACTCCACCTACAATTTCTAAGAATGGCTTCTTCCTTTCTCTTTTGTCTTCTTCCTTCTCCCTTTTCTCAGGAGCCTTAACATGTCAGAATACTTCCAAACCGTCAAATCATATCTTCAAGACCTCAACTTGGTCATTGAAGAAGAAGAAGAGGCTGAAGAACTTGTGGTGGTCAGTGACGAAGATCGCGGCATCCACCGCCTCATCATCGACTGCGAAGCCCCCATTCTTATACTTGAGCAAGCCATTATGCCCTTGCCAAAAAATCCGGGTGACTTCTTCAAACGCTTGCTCGAACTCAACCGCACCCTCATTCACGGTGCTTTTGCCATCGACAGCGAAACCGGCACCGTCCTGTTTCGCGACACCCTTCGTTTAGACACTTTAGATCGTAGTGAACTAGAAGGTTCCATCAATGCATTAGAACTGGCAATGGCCGAAAACGCCAGCGAGCTCTTAGAATACAGTAAGCAGTAAAATTCATTACGGGGAGGTTGGGCAGGGTCTTTTCACGTCTCACTTTTCACCGCCTATAAAGGAGTTTCAAAATGAGCATTTTCCAGCGTCTCTTTAGCGTGGGCAAATCAGAAGTCAACGCCACAATTGACAAATTTGAAGACCCCATAAAAATGACAGAACAAGGCATTCGCGATCTCAAAAAAGATCTTAATGCCGCCATGATGAGTTTGGCCGAAGTAAAAAGCCAAGCCATTCGCTTGCGCAAACAGGTCGAAGACAACAAAAAGGCATCTGCCGACTATGAGCGCAAAGCCATGTTGCTGCTGCAAAAGGCTCAAAATGGCGACGTCGACATCGCCGATGCCGACCGCTTAGCTACCGAAGCTTTAAGCCGAAAAGAAGAAGCCGACAACCGCGTCACCCAATTGGGACAAAGTGCCACTCAGCAAGAAAACATGGCCAATCAACTCCAGTCACAAGTTGAAAAACTCAAATCAACCGTTGCAACCCACGAAAACGAACTCATCACCTTGCGTGCCCGTGCCAGAACAGCGGCGGCCACCAAAAAAATTAACAAACAACTGGCCAAAGTCGATTCATCGGGTACCATTGCGATGCTTGAACGCATGAAAGAACGCGTGGAAGAAGACGAATCGCTCTCAGAAGCCTATGGAGAAATGGCCGGTGCCTCCAAAAGCGTAGACGAAGAAATCAACTCGGCATTGGCCGGTTCGTCTGCAGGCACCGACGAACGTCTGGCAGCCCTCAAAGCCAAAATGGGCATGAACGCATAACCACCCATCACATAACTGGAATCAGGGATCAGGGCATTTACAGCTCTGATCCCTGATCTTTGACCCCTAACGCTTGGTCCCTAAACTTATGAACTGGAATCCATTTCGCAAAAAAGAAGATGAATCGGAGTCGATAGATCCGCTCGATATCACCCTATCCAACCTCGAACCCGGCTACGTGCTTGACTACGACCTCAAAACTTGGCAAGTCAGCGCGCATCATTACTACGAATACGATGGGGATCGTGTGGACGAATGGGAACTCTCGAGCGCGGACGAAGTCGCCTACCTTGAATGCGCAAAAGACGACGGCTTCACCTACACGTTCACCCGCAAAATCCGAGTATCAGAACTTGATGCCGACATTCCTGCCCATGTGAGCGAAAACGAAGACCCGCCCGACGAAATCATCCACAATCATATTACCTATGAGGCCGATTCATCCTCTATCGGGCGTTATTTTAAAGATGGCCAAGGAACAGGTGATGAATTTATCGTATGGGATTATCTAGATGACTCTGAAAAACGCACACTAAGCATTGAGCAATGGACCGACGACCAATTTGAAGCCTCCGTCGGTGAAATTGTCGAAGACTACCAATTCACCAACATTCTCCCTGGCGGGATCACGGGAAAATACTAAACTGCACCTATCCACATCAGAAAAACAAAGAGCCTCACATCACTATGTGAGGCTCTTTTATTGTCATTGCACATACCACCAACTTGAGTTAGATTCCGCAATTCCAAAAAATAAATAAAAAAGGGATTCTGCTGTATATAGTCTGAAGAAATGTTGTTAAACCGAGAACCGTTGATGTGAACGCTAATTGCGATGGAGTTTGTATGTTTAGGTTGGCAAATTTATCAAAAACGTTTGGGGACCTAAAAGCGCTGTCAGGCATAGAGCTGTCTATACCTAATGGGCAGACAACCGTGCTCATTGGGCCAAGCGGGTGTGGCAAGTCTACGCTGATTCGGC
>JBLHJX010000364.1:0-4655 GCA_047619225.1 Candidatus Latescibacterota bacterium | reverse complement strand
TGGGGCATGCAAAAAATGTGGCGTTGACACAATCACAGCTTCCACTTCGGGATGATTCAACACCGCATCCAAATCGGTACCACACGGAATACCAAATTCCTCTTGGTAAGACATTGCAACGTCTTCAACAGGATCCACACCGATCACCATCCGTGAATGCGTCGCCTGCTGAAATATCTTTCCTGTCGATTTAAAAGCAATCTCGCCCAAACCGATCAAACCATATCCAAGCTTTTTTGACATATCACCCTCTTTTTTAACTGTTCGTTACATAACGTGCTTCACGCTAAAGTGCTGCTTCTTCTAAATTCTTCAGACTCTCACGTGCAACAAACTCAGCCCCATGTGAGAATTCAAATGCTTCTACATACACCCAACCCTCAAATGCCACTTCATCCAGCGCCCGCATGATCGGTTGGAAATCCAAATCGCCCATGCCAGGCCCCAACCGACCTTAGATGACAATTTCTTTTCTAACACCACGCAAATCCATCTCAAACTCAATCTCCAAAATCGGTGGGCGCGCATGAAACCATTGCACCCCATGAATAGCAGCAGTCCCCATCCTGGGAAACACCACATCTTCCAATACATCAATCACAGGATGCACCGTATACACATCTGCCACAGTAACCAAATCCCAAGAACCACCCAAACCCGTCATCCGCTTTTCCATCACCTTCATCACATAGGCTGCCTTTTCGTGCATCGCATCAGACGACAGGTCACCACGCCGAATAATAGCCTCGGAAATCAGCTTTGGAGAATTCAATTCGCCCGCACCAGCCGCAACAAATGTTGTGCCCACATCTCCTTTTGCTGGAACAGTATAAGAGAAACCATATAGAGCGGGTTCCTCGGGCGCCCCAAACTCAGGCGACACATTTGTCCTGGCTATAGGATTCATATCATCCAGATACAAACCCAGATCTTCCAACACGGCACAATAACCTTTGTTAAAATCAATAAATCCATCCATCGAATAGGGTTCAGGACAACGCAACTCAACACCACAAAGCGCAAACCGATCTTGCCCTTCATCTTTTAAATGTTCGGCAATGCAGTCAAAACCTTTTTTCCACTGCACCGGTTTTTGAAAATGTGCATGTACAATCTCGTAACCTGGCAACGCAACAGCACCACTCGAATACGGGGCAATGCCTGTCAAAAAAGCATAATGCCCGCGTTCATTTTCAACCAACATAGCCCCTCCTCAAATTTCCAACGAATCAAAATAAGGTTTCATAGAATGTTCCGCAACAAAGCCAATCAAAGACTCCGCACGTCGCCAATTGATCAACGATTCAGTACCTTCAAAGTCTCGATGTAAAGAAACGCCAGGGTAAAACAAATCTGCCAGAACTTGTGATTCAACACCTATCGTATTGTGCTGATCGACAACAAATACGGGATAGCTGCCTTCATAGTCGGCAACCAATGCACGTTCCATACCCATATTGGCATCGCGTGGATCAACAAACGACCAATAGTTGTGTACCATATTCATGGTCGTCAATTCGGCTGAGGTCATCCCTTCCCATTCTCGCCCCGTTTCCCAAGGCGACTGTGCCCGGTTGGCATCATATGCTTTTTGAATACGTGCCACCTCAGCACCACGCTCTGTTTTAGGCAAGGCCATAAGGTCTTGAATCAAATGCCGAACCGCATCAAAACGATCTTTCTGTTCTGGTGCGAAAATTTCTGCTTCGGTACTCAAGCCCGCACCAAACCGCACACACGTACTGCTGATGCCTTCTCTTCGCCAAAAATAACGTCCTATCTCTTCCAATATGTGCTTGCTAAACGAATAGGCATCTGTGGTAAATGAGGGGTGGTCTTCATCAACGGGCAAATAATCCAGTTGAAATCCCTTACGCCCAAAGAAAAAACCAATGGCATTCACAGAACTGGCGGCAACCACCCGCTTCACACCCACTTCTGCACAGGCTTGAAAAACATGAAAGGCAGCATAATCATTCAGTTCAAAAATCTTCTCAGGTGTACCCTCTCTCGGTGATGCCAATGCCGCCAAATGCAAAACCGAATCGACACCTAATACACACGATTTCACCGCCTCATAATCTTTTAGATCACAGGCCTGAAACGCCACGCCCGGTGTGCCAGCATCCACCACATCAATGCCCCGCACCTCGAAACCACGATCCACCAAATGGGTACACACCCGTTTACCCACACGCCCAGAACTTCCCGTCACCAAAACCTTCATACTGGCGACTTGATCTTGTAAACTTGCCATATATGTTCTCCTAATTCCCGACCTCGGTTTGATTCACTGGAATGTGGTGTCGGCCTTTCATCAGCTTCGTCAAAGCATCATTATAGGGTGCTTTGAGTCCTAATTTTTCACTCTCGCGCACAACATATCCATTCAAGGCATCAATTTCGGTCATACGTCCCCGATCCAAATGTTGCTTCATTGACACCCGGTGAAACTTGATTGCGGAATATTCTTTGATGAATTGAACGGGATTTTTTTCGGGTATCTCGATCCCCTTTGCCTTCACCAATGCCAAAACCTCTTCAATGATTAATGTTTGAAAGTCATCCAATTCGGGCACTTCACGAATATGACCGGGGCGCAGATCTGTAATGGCACAAATCGCATTCAAACCGCAATTGTGCACAAACTTACCCCAGATGGTCGCCATAATATCGGCCTCTAAAACGGGTTCCACCTCCGCCTTCAACATACGATCATACACAGCCTGTAAACGTTCGGTTTTCGACTTATCCAACTCACCCAAATAGGTCGGCCCCTTATTGGTATGTGTGACTTGCCCAGGAGATTTTAAGTCGCCACTGTGAAAAGTCAAACCCGCCATCACCTTTTCAGCACCCAATACCTCAATCAACACTTCAATATTGCCCAACCCATTTTGCAACGTCAGCGCAAAACCATCTTCTTTGAGCAAAAGCTTGGCCGCTTCTGCTGCATCACGTGTGTTGTACGCATTCACTGTAATAATTGCCACATCGGCTTTTTGCGCTTCTGCCGGATTTATTGTGGCATCCACTTTGGCATTAAACGCCCCGTGCAATCCCGACATCTGTAAGCCACGCTCACGCATGGCAGTCACATGATCCTCCCAGACATCGACCATCGTGACATCTTCGCCGATGCGTGCCAAATTAGCACCATAAACGCAACCCATATTACCTGAACCAATGACAGCAAAATGCATTAAAATCTCCAATCGTATATCCATTATTAAAACCCTTCCCAGAACACCTTCCCCCATTCACTCTTCTCATCGTCCCATTCATCGCGCCATTGGAATAAAATCTCACGCAATTTTGAGATCGTCTCGAGGTGCTCCCCATCATTGGCCAAATTATGCAGCTCCAGCGGATCATTTTGCAGATCAAACAACTGTGTCGTGCGCCGACCATCCACCACATATTCGATCAATTTGAACCGATCATCTTTCACCATCCGCTGATACTGGCGATAAGCGGCAAACAGAGTATCACGCACATGATCATTCGCATCGTTCAGGGCAGACACCAAGCTTATCCCTTCAACGGTACGGGGAATATCGGCCCCTACCAATTCGCACAAGGTAGGAAAAATATCCAACACATACACATAAGCATCCCGGTGTTCCCCCTGAGGCACACCCTTGCCCCGCATGACCAGGGGCACACGCACACTGTGCTCATACATATTCTGTTTCCCAAACAATCCATGTTGCCCCACGGCCAAACCATTATCACCCGCAAAAACAACAATCGTATTGTCCGCTTTGCCCGTCGCTTCAAGCGTCTCTAAAACACGGCCCATTTGTGCGTCCAAATGCGTTACCATCGCATAATATTCAGCAATCTGTCTTTTTGTATCCTGCGGATCACGCGGAAAGTCGGCCAGCAACTCATCGCGCACTTTTAAGTCACCATTGTCAAACGGATGCCCGCCCATAAAATTCTCAGGCAACTTAATTTTTTCAGGATCGTAAAGATCTAAAAATTCTTGTGGCATTGTGCGTGGATCATGAGGTGCCATAAAGGCCATGTACATAAAAAAAGGATCATCCGAATCATACCCATTGAGATAATCCATCGCAGCTTCGGCAAACAGTTCACTCGAATGTTTACCCGCTGTCAAATGATCGCCCTGTCGTATCTTAAGCGCATTCGATCGAAACGCATCGGGGCACTGTGGCAAACGTCCATCATACTTTCCCGTAGGATCATGATCAAAGGCTGGCACATTCCAATGATCATCCATCCCACCAAAGAATATCTCTGCCCCATCTGAGAAACTACGTGCATATGCCGCAGGCCCATTGTGCCACTTACCGGTGCCCCATGTATTAAATCCCTGAGCTTGAAAGTGCTCTCCCATCAATACATGATTTTCAGGGATGCTCCTGCCCGCGCCATCCAGGTGAAACAAGGTACGCCCCGTGTGCAGCATTGCTCGACTTGGCATACAAATGGCCCCAGATGTTCCCCCTGGTATATGCGCATGTGTAAAGGTCGTACCTTGAGCGACCAAACGATCCATTGTAGGTGTCTGAATTTCTGAATTGCCCAACGCGTGAATCGTATCAAAACGTTGATCATCAGTAAAAAAGAACAACACATTCGGTTTTTGATCGACCATAATCTAAACTCCTGACATAATCCTCTGATAC
>JBLHJX010000363.1:0-4728 GCA_047619225.1 Candidatus Latescibacterota bacterium | reverse complement strand
ACCTTGTTCCACATTGCCCAATCCTGAATCCTGAGTTTTGCTGCCACAGGTGACCAAACCAAACAGAAGAACAACCAAAAATGCCTTGGGTAACCACACTGTCGATGGCGCATTCATTATTTTTACTCCTTCCCTACGTGGGGGAAAATCCATTGGCTATTACAAAGGGAGAAAGCAAACTTTGCGCCACGCACACGCCAAGACTCTTATAAAGTTTAACACCTGTTTTACAATTACTTATAAACCACGGAGAACGGAATTGAACTATTTTGATCTGTTAAAAACATGAGGGTTGGTTATTTGAAATACATTAATTGAATGATTGCTCATATATTTGTAGTAATAAAATCAGATAGAAACTCTCAGAGCTCTGCGCAAGACTTGGCCCTTGGTGCCTTTTGGGAGTTCAGTTACAATTTCGATTATCCTAGGATATTTATACGCGGCCAGTTGACTGCGGGAAAACACCCTCAATGCGTTGGGATCAACATCTCCAACAACAAAGGCTTTCACTTCTTCTCCGCACTTCACGTCCGCTACACCCACCACGGCTGACTCTATGACACCGGGAAAAGCCCCCAGGACCAATTCAACTTCCGCTGGATAAATATTATATCCATTGCGAATGATAATATCTTTTTTCCGGTCAACCAGAAAAACGTCACCCTCATCATCCAGATACCCGACATCGCCCGTGTGCAACCAACCATCGCGAATCGATTCCTGTGTCGCGGATTCGTCTTGATAATACCCCTTCATCACCGCATGTCCACGAACAACGATTTCCCCCACATCCCCTGCATTGAGTCGTTGCCCGTCATCATCTACCACACAAACTTCCACCCCCCGAATTGCACGTCCAACACTTCCTTCTTTTCTGGGTATTGCTGGCGTTCGAAAAACGATGACTGGCGAAGTTTCTGAAAGCCCATACCCCTCCAAAACTGACACATGAAAACGCGCCTCGAATTTTTCCACGATCTCCTGGTTAATAGGCGCACCCCCCACGAGGCAATATTTGAAATGGATAAAAGATTCGGGTGAAAAGTCCGGCAATTCCAGCAGCTCTTTGATCATCCGGGGGACCGCGGCAAGAATTGTCACCTGTTCTTTCACCAATAGTGCTGCTAATGTGTTGGCATCAAACCTGGATAAATAGGAAATGCACCCGCCGTTCAAAAGTGGGGCATTTTGCATGCATGTTTGGCCAAAACTATGAGACAGTGCCAATGCCGCAAGTGTACAATGACCCGGCCCCCAATATTCACCCACCTTACTGTCGTGGCTCAAACTTCGCTCAGACACCCATTGGGCGTTTGAATACAAATTAAAATGCGTGACTTCGGCTCCCTTTGGCTGCCCCGTCGTACCGGACGTGTAAAAGATAACTGCCGTGTCATCAGGTTCGGTTGCTGTGGGTTCAAAAGGATTGTCAACACTCGCACAGGTCTCATTTTCAAAATCCTCGCAAAGAGGTTCTATGCTGAGCATGAGAGGCGTGTGATCAACGTCTGTTAGGCTCTCCCTAACAACCTGATCGACTGATGCTGAAAAAATAATCGCAAGAGCTTGGGCGTGCCCCAGACAGAAAGCTACTTCGCGGTAAGAAAGCAATGTGCTCACAGGTACAACAACAGCACCTACAGATAATATGGCAAAATAAGCAACCGTAAACTCTGGCCGATTCTCAGACATCAGGGCAACCCGATCACCAGGTTTAACGCCTTTGCCCCTTAAGAACAATGCAAAACAGGCGACCCGCCCAGCAAGTCCTTCATAGGTCACCCCACAAGACAAAGCCACTTGATCCTTGTGGTGCTTTGCAGATTCAAATAGAATAGATGCAAGATTCAAAGACAACGCAAACCACCTCTCCTAAAGAACTGTACAACAGTTAGATAGACAAAACACCATGCACCGAATCAATTACATAATCTGGCTCAATGCCCAATTTATCAATATCCTCTCGGCGGGTCACACCAGTCAACACCAAAGCCGTCGCCATCCCCCCCAAATTACCCATCAGAATATCAGTTTCCAATCGATCGCCAACCATGAGACACTCTGAGGGTGACAGCTGAAGATGTTTGAGTACAGTGTCCAGCATAATGGCTGAGGGCTTCCCGATAACACCGTCAATAGGACGCCTCAAGAGCGCTTCAAGGGCTGCGATTGTCGCACCTGCATCGATGATTTCATCACTGGGCATAGGACAAACCAAGTCGGGATTTGTCGCCCAAACTTTTGCCCCAGCCTTGGCTGCATGATAGGCAAAGTGTATCTTCTCATACGATAGCTGTCTATCCAAAGAGATCAAGACAACATCCGTATCGCCTGGTGTCTTTGCCATTTGTAAACCAACTTTTTGCAGTTCCTCGACCAACACCGATTCGCCCATCACAAATATTCTTGCCTGAGGCATCTCTCTTTGAAAATACAAGGCAGCAACAAAAGACGAATTGATCACGTCATGAACATGGGTGTCAATGCCCAATCTACTCAACTTATCAGCATAGGCTTTTCTGTCTTCTGTAGGTTTGTTTGACAAAAACAGAACCTGGCGACCGGCCTCTCTTAACTGTGCGATGGTTTCTTTGGCATGGGGCAACAAGGCGTCCCCCAAATAAACAGTGCCATCCAAATCGAAAATATAACCCTGGAAACGCAATTGAAAAATCCCTTGTATTTAAGATAACTTTGGTCTACTATTGGGTGCCCACACCCAAACCCGTTAGGAATACTAGGAGTTACGCGTAATTATGACCGAATGTAAACCATCTTGGCCGACCACACCCGAAGCCGAAACATACTGGGAAACCCAAACAAAGCAATTTATGTTAGATCCCCAAGAAGTTTACTTAAACACGGGGTCTTGGGGGTCCCTCCATCGAACTGTATTCGAATCGTTAATCAAAGGCCTGGAAGACCTTGAAGGCAACCCCACGCGCAACCGGGGTATTCTATTGGACAAAATGCGTGATGCGCGCGAAGCCTTCGGTGCATTTATCAACGCCCCACCAGACGACATCGCCTTTTTGCCCAACGTCACCGTTGCAATCAACATGGTCGTGCATGGTTTGACCTGGAAGGCTGGCGACGAAATTTTGGCATCAGACCAAGAGTACGGTGCCATTGACAATTGCCTTGATCATGCTGCTAAACTTTGGGGGGTCCAAATCAATCGCGCGCAGATCCCCACTTCAGCATCAGAACCCGAAGAAATTGTCCAAGCTTTTCGTGAAAAAATGACACCCAATACAAAACTTATCGTGTGCAGCCATATTGTAACACGCACAGGGTTGATCGTTCCAGTTGACCAGCTCGCCAAGCTGGCACACGAACACGGCGCCATGATTGCAATTGATGGCGCACATGCTCCCGGCATGATCCCACTCAATGTGGAAAAAAGTGGTGTTGATTTTTATGGCGGAAACTGCCACAAATGGCTGTGCGCGCCCAAAGGTACAGGATTTTTGTATACCCGCCCAGAAAACCAGGAAAAACTACACCACCTCATCGTAAGTTGGGGTTACAACAAAAATGGCCCCAACCGAGACGATGACGGGGCTCTAAAAATAAACAATCAACCCTATATGTGGCAACTTGAACATTGGGGCACACGCGAAATGGCTGGTTTTGGCGCTGTGGGTGACGCCGTTGCTGTTCAGGAGAACATAGGGAAAGACAACATTCTTAAACGAGGTCAACAGTTGGCTGGGTATTTTAGGGACCAATTGGCCGATGCCAAGTGGGCCGAATTGCTCACACCATCACACCCAGCCATGACCGGTTCCATTACCTCATTTAGATACGCAAATCTCGATTTTGAAACCTTTAACCATAAATTGTACGACGACTACCGCATCACCACACCCGTGTTTAACGAAGAACAGGGCGTTGTACAACGGGTCTCTACGCACATCTATAATTCTTTTGAGCAGATCGATTTACTGGTCAACATCCTCCAAACACTTCAACCCAAAACCTAAGCATCAGACCCAACCCTTGTCGATATAACACGTTTGATCAACCCGACTGATCTGCATAAATTGTCGACGTTGGCCCCTAACGGCCTCCAAAACGTCCGTCTCAACCTGAGCTGAAGTAACCTTCCCGACCAACCCCTCAGTTAATACACGCCCATTCATCTCGCTTTCTACCTTACCCAATACCAACTGTTGCACGGTAGGTGCAATGTCTACCACGCCACTGGCAAGCTCACTTTCTTGCCCGCTTTTGAAACTTGGGCCACTTGCTATAAGAACATTGTGCAAGTCATAAGGGCTGCAAGAACCGTGCGATGCAATTCCTCCAGCCCCAAAGACAAACCCTGGAATCCCGTAATCGTTTGCCTCATCTGACCAGCGCCTTGAGAACATCACATCTGGGGTGCGCACATGGTCTAATCGAGGTACATCGAAAGAAAAAGTGCCCGTAACTTGCCCTTGAACACCCCCTGCTTCGCCTTGCGTAAAGATGGGTCCGACCCACTTTTGCTGTGCCAAGAAATCCACAATTTCTTCTCGTTTATTTTTGTAACCCGCTTTCAAAACCACACCATTTCCAGTCCATACCATTTGCCCCAACTCAAAGCCTGCTTCGCGAAATGCATCTTGGTGACCAAAAGGTTCTGCCAAAGTAGAAAAACCATGATCTGAACACACCAGGACATCCAGTCCTCCGGTTACATTTAAGATATCTCCCAAACGTTTGTCATTCTCACGGATC
>JBLHJX010000362.1:0-4763 GCA_047619225.1 Candidatus Latescibacterota bacterium | reverse complement strand
TTTATTTTTGCGGTGTTGCGGTTTGTTTTTATTGGCTGGTATTTTGGGTGTTGGGTTGATACAGACTTTGGGGCACTGGGCTGTGGTTTGGATATTTGGTGAAGGTTATATCGGTGCTGTTGTGGCCGTAAAGGTGTTGGGCTGGACTTTGCCCCCATTGCTTATTTGCGCTGCGAGCCATACGGCTTTGTTGGCCTTGGGTTTAGAACGTGAGGGATTTGTGTGGATGGTGTGTATGGTGTTTGTAGGGACAGTTTTGGGCGGGCTGGGTTTTGGGTGGGCGGGTGCCTGGGGCACTGCTTTTGCCCCTACGGTAACGGGGTGGGCTTTTGCGTGTGTGTTGGGTTGGCGCGTGTGGTGTGTATTGAAGGTGGCACCGTTTAAAATAGGGTGAGTTGGTTGCGTGTTTTGGGTTGCACTTGGGGGAATAGTTTTTTGAATTCGGCATCGGTGAAGAGGGTATGGAAACGTTCGGCTGTGTCGTGGAGGCGTCGCAGTAGATATTTTCGATCTTCATCGTGCGCGAAAAATTCGGTGCGTGCAAGCGAACCGTCTTCGCGTTGGTAGACCGCTATTTTGTCACCTATGTTGCTATCTTCAGCAGCTTGTGCAAGGCGACGCAGGTTGGGGTTGGAAAATGTCTTTTTAGAGATGCGCTCCCAGCGGCAGAAATCATCTGGTGGCACTTTACCGTCTTGAAGTTGGTAGGCCAGGTCGAGATAGGTTTGTGATGCTTTTTGGAAATTCTGTTCGATTAAGAGCGGTGCCAGGTCGGTAATGAATCGGCGAAAAATAAGTTCGTCACGGCGACTTCTTAGCGAACTGCCCTTGACTGTGAGCGTGTTTTCGTAGTCGCTGAGTATGTAGTTTTTGGCTTTGAGGCTGATCATGCCTTTAAATCGGCCATCGTGGGACAGGTGAATGCCTTTGGGTAAGGTGGCAGAGATAGACTCAATGAGTTTGTTTTCGTCGTCTTCGGTTTTGACATTGGGTGGGGCGACAAAGTAGACACCGTCGGTATCTACTTCGATGATTTCTGCGCCGAAATCTTTTAGGGTGTTGACCATGCTGTGCGCGATTTGTTGTCCTATGGTTGTCACTCGCCCTGCGGCATCATAGTCGTTGAAATTGGCCCGCCCGTAGGCCAAGTAGCCATAAAAAGAGTTGATTAAAATTTTATAACTGCCTTGCACGCCATTCCAATAGGTGCGGTCGGTTTCTGTTGTGGCATTTTGGAAGCTGGTTTTGGCTTCGAGACGACGGTGTGTGAGGTGTTCGAGCATGGGAAGAAAAGAGTCTTCGGTATCTGTTGCCGGTCTGATTTGGTTGGAAAGCATAATCGATGGATATAAACTTTCGACGTCTGCTTTGACCACACGCTGAAAAATGCCGTCGGAAACAAGCTTGGTATATCCGCCGCCGAGGTCTTTGTTTTTGCGTGGACGCGGAATGGCCAAACCACGGCGCAAGTAATGCCCCACCATCATCGCGTTGATTTTTTCACCTGGGCCGCTGAGTGCTGCTGCTTGGAAACTATAGGGTAAGACTTGGGTTTGATAAAATTCTGTGGGTACGACAAGTTTGCTCAAGTCACGCACATCGCGCACGTCGTCAAGAGCATAGGCAATGAGTTTTTGTGGGTCCGTTCGCCAAGTTTGGGCAATGTCTTCTCCTGCGACAAAGGTGCGATCTTCTCGTTCGAGACCTAAGGCGCGAACCACAGGTTTGAGACCATAGCTTTCAAGGTTACCCCCAATGTCGTAGCGTTGTACTTGGTGATAGGTGTCAATGATGTGGCGACCGTGAATGTAAGAGGGGCGAAAATCGGGTCTTTGGGCACCTACTTTGTAGCGTTGGCGACCGTGTCCTGCACGTAAGTTTGAGCCGTCGCGACCCCACGTGAGGGGGATGTTGTGGGCTTGGGCACGCGCTGCAATATAAGGCAGGTCAAATTCGAAGATGTTGTGCCCTTCAATGATATCGGGGTCACGATCTGCGATGATGATGCAAAGTTGTTGCAGGCGTTCGGGTTCTGAAAGATCGAGACCGCTGAGCACGGTTTCAAAGCCTTGGGTGTCTGAAATGGAGATGATGATAATTTCTGCGTTGGGTGCTTGGGGATCTAATGAGAGGGTTTCAATGTCGAGTTGAAGGCGATGCAGGTCGTCAAAGCGCATCTCTTTAAAGAGTGTTTGGCCAGTCAGCATGAGATGTTGGCGCACAGGTGTGTTGATGTTGAAATGCATAATGCCGTCTGAAGAGAGGCGATCGCGTGCTTCAAGAAAATGGTTCCAGGTGTGGAAGTGCACACGATGTCTCAGTTCGCCACCGCCTTTGAGTGCAACCATGTTTGACACGCCCTCAAGGCCTGCTCTGCTGGCATCTTCGGGGGTTTCGAGCAAGAGCCATGGGGAGAATGTTTCGGTGATCTTCTCTTTGCGTGTGTAGACTGCCATTTGGGTGCCGTTGATGAGTTCAACGGCCAGCACGCCAGGGCGGTGTGCCATAGTGACTCCTGTCAGAAAAGGTCATGCTCTTGCGAATGTGAAATAGAGATAACATCCTTAATTTCCAATCTGTAACCCCACCTCTAACTTATTGAAATATAGCCAATTTTTCAAGGCGTGCAAGGCGATTGTGGCTTGCTGTTCTTTGGGTGAAATACTATATTTGAAGCGTTATGAATAGCGAACAAATTATACTAACGGATCATGATTCTGTTTCGGGGCAATTGGTTGCCGGATCTGTCGTGGCGCCAGGTGAGGGTTCTGAAGCGTATTGGCTTTGGCGCATGTTTGGTGTTTGCCTGATCGTGGGAATTGTTTTGGGAATTTCTCGGGCAGATAACCCCACTGATCAGTTGGCGTCTGTTTTGGCTTTACTGCCCCTGTGTTTTATTGGGGTTGATTTGTGTATCATAGGGCAGATGTTGTATCAGCAGATTGGAATGCGTGCTCTGGGTCTTCCCTTAGGGGCGGGCGGGTTGCATCTTTTGATTTGGGCGTGGGCACAGTATTTGGCAGGTTTTGAAGTGTATTACCGTTTGGAAATGCACACTGATTTTTATGGTATTTACGAGGTTCGGTTGGGCATTGTGGTTTTGCTGGGTGGGCTCAGTCTTTTGGCTCTGGGCTTGGCTGTGTATGAAATAGGTGTCGCGGGACAGTTGTTAGGCGAGTTGAGCATTCCAGTTGGGAGCGGTGTCTTAGGAGAAGACGATGCGCCGTTGGAGGGAGACCATATATTTGATGCACAAGTATTACTGAACAATGTAGGATACGACATTGGCGGGATTGACGGGGTCTTGGGACCCAAAACGCAAACGGCCCTTAAGCAATTCCAAGCGGTGACAGGCCTTGCTCCTGAAGGGGTGGTCACTATACTCACCTTGAGTGCATTGCGTGGGCGAGGGCAGCAATACGAGCGGTTGTCTTGGGTGCAGACCTGTGCTACGTTTACGCGATATTGGGTTAATCGCGCAATTGGTTTTTTGCAAACACAATGGGTTATTGTGAGAAATCGGTAACAAGCGGTGAGAGATGAGACGTGAAAACTACCGATTGAGTTCGTAGCATATATTTGCCCACGCTGGTGTGGGCGGCCCCACAGGTTCTAAATAATATTTCCGTAAACATTTTAAATATTAAGAATAAGAAAATAATAAACAATAGTTTACGGATAAAAAATGTGAATATTCAAGATTTATTGGATGGCGATAAGGTCTTTAGCTCATAAGCGCAGAAGCAGCACGTTCGGCGAGTTCCCAGAAGGTGCCCGGGAAGGTGCCCATTGCTATTACAAGGATAATTGCAGCTAAGGCTGTGACCGTGATGAGGGGGGAGGGGGTGAAGGTTTTTTCGGTGTTGGGTTCGACCCAATATACCTGGCGAATGACCATTAGATAATAATAGAGACCAATAGTGGCATTGATTGCGGCAACGAGCACAAGGTAAAATTGCCCGCGTTCGAGGGCTGCGGAAAAGAGAAACCATTTGCCTATAAAACCAACCGTAGGCGGCAATCCTATGAGGCCAAATAGACCCAAGAGAAGTGTGAAGGCCATCAGGGGCGCGCGCTTATAGAGGCCCGATACCGATTCGATGGAGACGAGGTCATCCTCTTTGCCAATTTCGCTAATCACGAGGAAGCAAGCAAAGGACATGACAAAATAACCGAGTGCGTAAAAGATCGCAGCGGTGAAGCCGGCTTGCGAGAAAGTTTGTAAAGCAAGGATTACATATCCTGCGTGGGCAATTGTGGAATACCCTAACAGGCGTTTGAGATCTTTTTGTCTAAGCGCAGCTAAGTTACCCAAAGTCATCGCTAAAATACAAAGCCACATCAGTGCCGTTTGAAGATGACCTGCATCCCAAGCGTGAGGCGTGGCCAAAGACAAGAGGCGACACAAGATGGCAATGGCGCCAATCTTGGAGACAGAGGCAATAAAGGTAATGACCGAATGGGGAGCCGTTTGGTAGGTGTCGGGTGCCCAAAAGTGAAACGGGAATGCACCGAGTTTAAAGAAAAAGCCCGATAGGGTTAGCAGGAGGCCCACATAGAAGATGGGTTGGGTGGAGACTTGGGCAAATTGGGTTGCGATGTCTGTAAAGTATGTGGATCCAAACGCGCCAAAAAGAAAGCTCATACCGTAGAGTGATACAGCAGAGGCTGCCATGCCTTGTACCATATATTTGGTGGCACTCTCACCATTTGTTTCAATATTGCGATGAAGGGCAACAACGATGTAAATGGGGTAAGCTGCT
>JBLHJX010000361.1:0-4764 GCA_047619225.1 Candidatus Latescibacterota bacterium | reverse complement strand
TTGGGGGTGGGTGATGATGAGGCCGGTGGGGTTGTTTGTGGGGTTTTTGGTGGTGCCATTATTGATGTGTGGGTTGCGCAATGGGGTGATGTCGGGAGATTGGGTTTTGATTACGTCTCATGGGGGCATCAATTTTTATATGGGGAATCATGCGGGGGCGCCGGGGTGGTTTTCGGCACCGGAGGGGGTGGATGCACAGATTACACCAGAGGGCGTGCAGGGCAATTTGGAGGGGACGCGGAGGGTTGCGGAAGCGGCATTGGGGCGTTCTTTGACGGCGTCGGAGGTGTCGGGGTATTGGTTTGGGAAGGGGCTTGAGTTTGTGTTTGGGCACCCTGGGGCTGCGCTGGGGTTGATGGGTCATAAAACGCGGTTGTTTTTGTCGGGTTATGAGATTCCGTTGAATTATAATTTTTATTATCAGCGGCAATATGCACGGTTGTTGCAAATTCCGATTACGGAGTTGTGGGTTGTTTTTCCGTTGGCGTTTGTGGGGATGGTTGTGGCGTTGCGGCAGTTTGATCGGCATGCGTTGTTGTATTTGTGGGGTGTTGGTTATGCGGTGGGTGTTATTTTGTTTCATGTGTCGTCGCGGTATCGGATGCCTGTGATACCTTTTGTGATGCTGTTTGCTGCTTATGGGGTGTGTGTGTTGGTGACTTGGGTGCGCGGGCAATCTTGGCGTTCTTTTGGTTTGGGTTTGGGGGTGTTGTTGGTGTTGTGGGCTGGGTATTGGGTAGATTTGAATCGGTGGGTGGCGGGCAGTAACTTTGGGCAGGATCCGTTTAATTTGGGGACGTCTTATTTGTGGGCGAATGAGAATTTAAGAGCGTTGGATTTGTTGGAAGAGGCGGAGGGGTATCGGCAGGGGGATGGGGCTTTGTATTATAATTTGGGGTTGGCGTATGCTCGGTTGGATAAGAAGGACAAGGCCAAGTGGGCTTATGAGGAGGCGTTGCGCAGGAAACCGGATATGGTGACGGCATATGTGAATTTGGGGAATATTTGGTTTCATGAGGGGGAATATCAGAAAGCGATCGGGGCTTATCGGGAGGCGCTTAAACGGGATGGGCAGGCGCATAATGCGCGGGCGAATATGGGGTGGGCACTTTTTACAATTGGGAAAATGCAGGATGCGCGCGATGAATGGGAAAGCGTTTTGCAGGTGGTGCCGGATCATCCATCTGCGGTTGCAGGGATGGAGAGGTTAACGCCGTAGAGAGAGGGAGATTGGCGTGTGTTTGAATGGGTTGCTTATTGGGCGAAATGATGTAGATTGTCATAGTGTATGGTATTGTTTTAACAGCCTTGGAGAACTTGTTTATGGAACCTGCACCTATACCGGAAAATGAAGCAGAGCGGATCAAGTCCCTTCTGGATTTAAGTGTGCTTGATACATCGCCTGAAGAACGGTTTGATCGCATTACGCGCATTGCCACCCGTGTATTTGGTGTGCCTATTGCGTTGGTGAGTTTGGTGGATTCTGACCGTCAATGGTTCAAATCTTGTCAGGGTTTGGATGTTTCTGAAACGCCGCGTGATATTTCTTTTTGCGGTCACGCCATTCATTTTGATGATCCATTGGTTATTGGCAATGCCTTGTTGGATGCACGCTTTGCTGACAATCCATTGGTTACTGGTGGACCCCAAATTCGGTTTTATGCCGGGCACCCCCTAAAGGCCAAAAATGGTCACCGGGTGGGCACGCTTTGTATCATTGATAGCAAACCCCATACGCTGACGGACGAAGATCGAAAGAATTTGGCAGATCTTGCTGCGGTTGTAGAGAGTGAATTGAATACGGTTGAGCTGATTGAATTACACACAGAGGTTGAATCTGCAAAAAATGCTGCCGAAGATGCCAATCGGGCAAAGAGTGAATTTTTGGCCAATATGAGCCATGAGATTCGCACCCCTATGAATGGCATTATGGGTATGACGGAATTGGTATTGGACACTTCTTTGACCCATGAACAAAGAGAGTATTTGGAAACGGTTCAAATTGCGGGTGATACACTGTTAGATTTGATTAATGACATTTTAGATTTTTCTAAGATTGAAGCTGGCAAATTAGATTTGGATGTCACTGATTTTCAATTGCGGGATTTGTTGGGCGAGACTTTGAGAATGTTTGGCCTGCGATCGTGCGCCAAGCATTTGGAGTTGACCTATGGTGTGGATGCCGATGTGCCCGATGATTTGTTGGGTGACCCAACGCGTTTGAGACAGATATTGGTGAACTTGATTGGCAACGCCATTAAATTTACCGAAGGTGGGGAAGTGGTTTTGACTGTTTCTGTGGAAAACAAACAGGATCAGCAGGTGCGGCTGAAATTTTCTGTTCGTGACACAGGTATTGGCATTTCAAAGTCGGAACAGGATCGTTTGTTTCAAGCGTTTACGCAGGCCAATGCGTCAACCACCCGAAAATATGGGGGCACAGGATTGGGGTTGGCGATTTCATCTAAATTGGTTGCGCTTATGGGTGGGCAGATTGGGGTTGAAAGCGAGGCCGGAAAGGGCAGTGTTTTTTCTTTTACCGCTGAGTTTGTCATTCAAACGCATCCCGTATCTGTGCCGGGTAACTTAGATGCATTAAAAGGAAAACGGGTTTTGATTGTTGATGACAACCAAACCAATCGGTTGATTATAGAAAAACAACTGGCAAATTGGGGCGCCGAGACAGAAAAAGCTGCGTCGGGATCTGATGCACTCAATCTGATGGACACCCAAGTTTTTGATTTGGTCATTTCGGATTATCTCATGCCCGAAATGGATGGTTTTGATTTTGTAACGGCATTGAGAGATCGCGCTGCGTGGAAAAATGTGCCTGTTATGATACTGTCATCGGTAAATAAAGCAGATTATATGGAACAGTGCGAAACCCTTAACGTTGCTGCATATTTGACCAAACCTGTCAATCAAAATGATTTTTTGAAAGCGATTTCAAAAGTTTTGATCCCTCAGCTTGAAAAAGCAGCGCATTCAATACCGCAAAAGCGCATCGAATCTGATGCGCTTTCTGTTCCGGCGTTGCATATTTTGTTGGTCGAAGACAATGCAGTGAATCAGATGTTGGCCGTGCGTTTGCTTGAAAAACATGGGCATGTTGTGGCTGTTGCCAATGATGGTCAGGCCGCCTTGGATATGATGCCGGCAGATCACGGTTTTGATTTGGTGCTTATGGATGTGCAAATGCCCATTATGGATGGGTTGGAAACCACACGGAAAATTCGGCAACAAGAGTTAGGAACAGAAGACCATATCCCAATTGTGGCAATGACGGCAAATGCGATGAAAGGGGATCGAGAAACGTGTTTGGAAGCGGGTATGGACGATTATTTGTCTAAACCGATTCGTTTGTCGGAATTGTTGGATATCATTGCCCGATTGAATGCGCCTGATTGATTTGTTGTGATTTGAGTTTTTAGGAAGTATTAAATCTTGTTTTCAAAAAAGGGCATCTGGAGAAATCCAGATGCCCTTTTGTTTTTTGTTTGCACCTATCGTGCGTCAATTATCCAATCGCCACTGGCCAATGGGGTGACGCCTGCTGTTTGTGTTTTGAGATGTTCAATTTCAGATTCGGTGATTGGGCTAAAGTTTTCACCGATTTTGAGGGCCATTTCGAATAGGTCGGGGTCGCCTGGCGGTACGGCGGCCGTAATGGGTTGTGAGAGGGTGTAACGTAGGGCCAAGTCTGCGAGTTCGGGATCGTCAACGGGTGCGTACCAGCAGCGGTCGTAGGGACGGGGTTGGCCTTGTTCTACGCGGCCACGGGCCATTCCTTTGAGGGCTAAGATGCCCATATCTTTTGAGTTGGCCTTTTCGATGACGTCTGGGCCAAAACCCACTTCGAGGAAGTTGACCCAGTTGAGCGGAAAGAGTATCGAATCGAAGTCAAAATGATCCATTAAGGCCAGCGCGGTGGTGTCTGAGTGGGCTGAGAAACCGAGGTAACGGACTTGGCCTTTTTCGCGGGCTTCAACGAAGGCTTCAAGTGCGCCGCCGGGGCCTGTGGCTTGTTCGAAGTCGTCCCAAGTTCTCATTGCGTGCATTTGGTAGAGATCAAAGTGGTCGGTGCGCATCAGTTTAAGGGAATTCTCCAGCTCGGCCTGTGCACCGGCTTTGTCGCGTTTGCCCGTTTTGCAGGCCAAGAAGACGTCGTTTCGATACGGCTCCAATGCTGGGCCGAGGCACGATTCGGCGTTGCCGTAGGACGGCGCAACGTCAAAGTAGTTGATGCCGTGGTCAATGGCATTGGCAACACGCTGGCTGGCTTCTGCGGGTGTGGTGTCTTTGGCCACAATGCCCCCAAAACCAATAATGGAGAGTTGGTCTTCCTTATTGCCGTATTGGCGCTTTTGCATTTGAAACCTCCGTGGGAACGAATATTGTATTCAGGCGTATATATAAACTCAAGATACCTCCAAATGGAGACTGGCACAAGAAAGAATTGCCGGGCAAAATACGACAGGGTAGTCTATCGGCCACTTGACGACTGTGCACATAAGATGCTGTTGATGAAGTCAGCAGAACAATTTGAGCGTTTGTGGTTCGACGAATACGATCACTACCCCGGCTGTGATCGATCTGATGGCTATGAACGCTCTCAAAAACCCCGGTTTCTCGCACCCTGAGAAATCGGGGTTTTTTGATTGTTGTAATTTTCAATGAAGTATATTTAATACAATGGTTGACTTTGTCAGGATTTATAGGGTGCTGTTGTTTTGTTACCTATTGGGTGATTTCTTGTGGCAGATA
>JBLHJX010000360.1:0-4775 GCA_047619225.1 Candidatus Latescibacterota bacterium | reverse complement strand
GTTCACGCGGTTCATTGCCACCCACAAGAGGCGCAGAGCTATCATACGTCTCATCACACAAAATCTCAGGTTCGCGATCCAGCCGAAACCCTGGCCCCACAATCTGATTCAAATACCACACCAATTGTGGTTGGATCAACAAATCGCGAAACGGCGTTTTCAAATCACCGTCCCATCTCAACATGCCATCCAAAGAACCAGCCGCATCAATCGTTTGATTTAACCGCTCAACATCAGGGCGCGTCAGTGCACCTTTTATATGTAAAAACCCTGCAAGATCAAACGCATAATTCTCTTCATTGGTCATCGTTTCCTGATCCATCTTATCTCTCCAGAGGGTTATGATTTAGCAACAGGTCCTGTTGGTGTGTCTTTGCTATAAAGTCCGCCACCACGTTCATATGACACGCTAATTTCTCCATTCTGAACATCTAAACGCGGCACATTTCGGCCAAACACATCCCGGTCCGGTCCTCGCATCACGGCCAATTGTGCATCGTTCATCCCATCCACCAGATTACCCCATCGTTTTTCCGGGTGGGCCAACTCGCCGCCACTTCGATTAAAGTTCCGCGACGAATACTTAACCAAAACCCCACGTCTCGAAAGATCTCCTTGCCACGGAAATGTGCCATGCGATGTTGCACCATCCATAAAAAAGAGCACATCGCCCGCTTTCATCCCAATATGTTTTACCAGCCCCATATCGTCGTCGCAGGTTTGCACACCCGGTGGGGGTGGATAATTGGCTTTGTGCGATCCCGGCACACACGCAAAACCACCGTCGCCTGGGCTCACATCACGCAATTGCCACGTCACCGTTACGGCCTGACAATAACTGCGGCCATTTTGATACACATACTGACGACCCGGGTTAATAGGTTCCCCATTGCCGTGTTGCGCATGCCCAGAAGTCCCTTTCACAGAAGCAAACACCGAAGGACTGCCCGTACGCCCCCCACTGGCGCCCATCCAATTCAAACGATGTTCAATAACCGAGTGCGCAATCATTCTCCGAAAAGGATCACAATGAGGCGCGGGTAATTGTAACAGTCCTTTCAACTCAGGTCGTCCCGTACCAACCAAACTCTTAGACTTACCCGACGTTACTTCACCAACCACAATCTGATCTTCAAACGCATCAACAACGGCATTGGCCTCAGCCAACCAAGCTTCATCCATCACCCCCCGCAACACCAAATACCCATTCAAATCCCAAAAATAAAACTCGGTCTCGTCAATCATCGAATTGGGATCTTTGATTAATATCGATGGGTGAAATATCTTGCGTGATGCATCTACCGTCACCGTTTCACCATCGGTCACCAAAGTCGGTGGCGGCGTGGTGTCTCGATAACCTGGTTTATACAACGACGCTTGCTGCTCGGGTGTCAATTCAGGCATCCACTCGGGTTGCGGATATTTCTCCGCATCGGGCCCCACACCCGCAGAACCCATCACACCACGCCCAACATATTCATAAGACAACAAACGCTGTGTGCCTTCCCCCAGCCAAGGGCGTATGCCTTGTAACACACTTAAACCCACAATCAACAAATCACCGGCCTTCAACACCGGCTGCCATAAAAAATCTTTGTCATCAGCCCCCGTCAAAATATCTTCAGGCGTCGCGACATTCGATTTATGCGAACCTGGCACCATCATAAACCCACCCTCACCTGCATTCACATCTTCCAATACCCAAACCACACGCACACGCTCACAGAACCGCCGATTGTTTTGATGATAATACGCCAACCCAGGGTCACGGGGTTCATTGCCGCCCACAAGCGGTGCAGAGGTATCACACGTCTCATTACATAAAATCTCAGGTTCGCAATCCAACCGAAAACCCGGCCCCACAATCTGATTTAAATACCAGACCAGTTGCGGTTGGATCAACAAATCACGAAAAGGGTCTCGCTGCTCAGCATCCCACCGCAACATCCCTTCCAATTTACCCGCCGAATTAATCGCCGCGTTCAAACGACCCACTTCTGCCTTGGCCAAGACCCCAGGCACATGTAAATACCCTGCAATATCAAATGTATAATTTTCTTCATTGGTCATCGCATCACGATCCATCTCAAACCTCCTGTGTGTGGTTACGACTTAAGCGTGGTTCATTTTGGTCCCCTATGTAAACCCGTTTTTTTTACAAACACAAGTACAAACAACACACCCCTCCAACCGCTTGACGTGCCAAATGCCCTGACTTACATTGCCCATTCATCATTTATCATACAACGCCATAATTCACTCAGGTGGATGACGCACGGATCGTCTTCTGCCATCTCGGAGGTTTTCATGATTACAGGTATTGGTCACATCGCCGTTGTCGCCAAAGACATGGACAAAACACTCGACTTCTACACCCGCATTCTCGGCCTGCCAGAAGGTTTTCGGATGCACAATGACGATGGCAGCCTCTGGATGGTCTACGTGTTAACCGGCAACGGTGACTTCATTGAAATATTCACCAATGGCGAAGACGGAGTAGAGCAACCCACAAACGCTCAAGGATTCAAACATCTGTGTCTTTGGGTAGACGATATCGAAACCACCCTCGCCGACCTTAAATCCAGAGGTCTTGACGTAGACCCCACCAAAATTCGCACAGGACGAAGCAAATGCCGCCAATACTTCATTGCCGACCCCGATGGCGTACGCATTGAACTCATGCAACTCATGCCCGATTCCAAACAGGCTGAAGTATTAAAAAAATAAGCAAAAGCGCCGAGCGCGTGGCCCACAGCGTAAAAAAAACGTTCTGCGCTCTGCGACCCATCCACCCTTAAACGACAGACACGACAATGACCCTAATTGCCAAAATGCAAGTAGAACATGTTTGGAAAGTTGCAGGCCGTGGAAAAGTTCGTTAAGTCAAAATTATTGCCTCGCTGATTCACCGATGACTCGCTACGCTCGTTAAGGCTTCGCCTGTGCGCAGATTCGTTCATTCGCAGATTCGCTGCCCCTTACACACTTATTGAAAGCACCCAATGCCCGATCAAGCAAACTCAAACATCCTCTCAAGACGCAAAGCCATCACTGGCATTGGCCTGAGTGGCCTTGCCCTTGCACAATACGTATTTGCTCAGGAGCCTCCTATGACAACAGACCCCAATGTATCCCTGACCCGCTACCCCACCGTTCAAGCCCTCAAAGCCCAATCAACACTCAAAGAAGGCGATTGGGCAGAAACCGCGGGTTTTCACACACCCGGTGATGGCGGTGCCGCGTGGTATTACATACAAAAAAACAATGCCAAACACACGCCCAACAACGCCGACATGATAGATGTTGGAAAACGTTTGGTTGCCGTTTTACAAGAAAAAAAAGCCGTAAACTACAAAATGTTCGGCGCAGTAGGCGATGGCACCCACAACGACGGCATTCAAATCAAGTTGGCACATGAATATGCCAATCAACATCACGTGCCCATTGTCAATTTAAGTGGCGAATATTGGATCCAACAAACCCATAACATTCCCATCCTCACCAATGTGTCGTGGGGGCAAACCATTTTTCACATCAATGAAAAATTCAATGAAAAACGATCCCCCCGTTTTATCGTACGCAATGACCAACCCAAAGTCACACTCACCAAAGACACAACCCTAAAAACAGCACTCTTAAAAAAACTAAAACCCGGTGTGCAGATCATACCCGAATTGGCCGCTTATGCCGGTCACCTTTTTATTGTAGAAGATGAAAAAGACCGCATTGGCATTCGCGCAGGCAATTACCACAAACGCGGTTGGGCACGGGAAGAACTATTTTATGTAGAAGAAGAAGGCCGCATCATTGGTGACATTGCCTGGCCCTTCCAAGACTTCACCACCATCACCGCCACACCATGCAATGATAATTTTCTCATCATAGAAGGCGGTGGATTCTATTTTTCAGGCGACAGCGGTGAAGACGGTTCGGGCTATCATCAACACGGCATCACAATAGAACGCAGCCGCACCATTATTCGTGAACAGTGGATGGGTTTGGAAAAAGGAAAAGCCGACATCTCAATGCAACCCCGCAGCGGTTTTTACACATTCAGAGGTGTTTATGACGTCACCCTTGAAAACATCCGCGCTATGCCTTGGGAAAAGATTCGAAAAGACAAAACACGCGTGCTCGCCGCAGGTACCTATGGCATTGGGGGTGCGCGCATGCTCAATTGTACATTTCGCAACCTCACCGCCGAAGGCGGTCCCGTCGCTTGGGGTGTATTTGGTACCAATCTCAATAAAAACTTTCGCGTCGAAAACTGCCGCCTCAACCGCATCGACGTGCATTTTCACTGCTGGAACCTCACCATCAGCAATTGCACCATCGGTTTTAAAGGCATCGCCCTAACCGGTGGCGGTGACTTGATCATCGAAAACACCATTCGGCATGGCAATCAATTTGTCAACTTTAGAAGCGATTATGGCGCCAAATGGGACGGCCACATTCAATTGCGCGGCTGCACACTAAAACCCAGCAGCCAAGGAAACACATCCATCTTTCAACACCGCATGAGCAATTTTGATTATCAATATCCCATTGGTTTTGCAAAGTCCATCAAAGTACAAGACTTCAAAATCGATTACAGTGCCGTGCCCACATCCAAGTCGCCGTGTTATCTCATGGACATTGTGCCCTTTTCCAAAACAGATCAAGATGCCCGCCTCTTTTTCCCTTCCCGCGCAGAATTTCAAAACATCACCGTAGAAGGCCGAGAACAAGGCGTGCGCCTCATGCGCATTCCCAGTCCATACCATTACGACGTGCGC
>JBLHJX010000359.1:0-4779 GCA_047619225.1 Candidatus Latescibacterota bacterium | reverse complement strand
CCACAAACCCGCCCAACCTCGCCCAGCTGAAACGCCCACCTTTGCCGTCTGGCGCGCTCACCCCAGATGCCATGTGGACAACGCTCTGTGCATTGATGCCAGAAAATGCAATCGTTTGCGACGAATCCATTACCTCCGGTCGCGCAGCAGGCCCCCTCACCGAAACAGCGCCCCCTCACGACTGGATGCACGTCACCGGCGGTGCAATTGGCCAAGGGCTTCCTGTAGCCACGGGCGCAGCCATTGCCTGCCCAAACCGTCAGGTATTTGCAATGGAAGCCGACGGTTCTGGCATGTATACCTTACAAGCTTTATGGACCCAAGCCAGAGAATCTCTCAATGTTGTCACAGTCATCTTTGCCAACCAAACCTACCAAATTCTACAAGGCGAAATGCAAAGCGTTGGCGGAGATGAACCCGGTCCCAAAGCGTCTGAAATGTTGCGCATTGATCAACCGGCATTAGATTGGGTTTCGTTGGCTTTAGGCATGGGCGTGCCAGGCATCCGCGTCAACTCTGCAGAAGAATTCGTTACTGCCCTTCGTCACGGAATTGAAACACCGGGTCCCTTTCTCATTGAAGCAATGATCTAAAGGACAAAGATATGCAATTAAAAGCATCAACGATGAATATTAAAATTCATCGCCCACTTATGCAAGTCAAGCAGTAAATCTGTTCGCAATCCAAAGATTCCGCATTGCATTCCTACCGATAGGCACTTATCTTGTTCCTACCGATAGGCACTTATCTTGATTGGGCAATAGAGACCCATCTGAGCCCGAACCCAAAATGCGATTCCATTCATCGACCAGCAAAGGAAACGAAGAATGAACGACCAAACCCCATCAACAGTACAAGCCTACGTCGAAAAAACACCCAAATCTCGAGCCTTATATCAGCGTGCTCGGGAAATCTTCCCCAGCGGCGTCACCCACGATTCTCGCTACTTGCAGCCCTATCCTCTATCGGTCGAGCGAGCTGATGGATCGCACAAATGGGACGTAGACGGCCATGAATACATCGACTACTTTGGTGGGCACGGCGCGCTCTTGCTTGGGCACAACCATCCGGCCGTCGTGGATGCCGTTCGCGATCAACTCACCAAAGGCACCCACTACGGCGCCTCGCACGAACTGGAACTGGAATGGGCCGAACAGATCATACAAATGGTACCCTGTGCAGACAAAGTGCGCTTCACTGGTTCCGGCACCGAAGCCAGCCTGCTCGCCCTGCGCCTCGCCCGTGCATATACCGGCCGGCCCAAAATTCTGCGCTTCACAAGCAACTTCCACGGCTGGCACGACCAAGTCGCTTTCACCACAACGGGCGATGGTCCTCACCCTGCCGGTATAACCAACAACACGACACAAGACACCATTTTATGCGAACCCAATAATGTCGAACAAGTCAAACACGCCCTAACAACCCACGACGACATTGCGGCCATCATCCTCGAACCCACAGGTGCCAGCTTTGGACGAGTACCCACAACGGGCGACTTTCTGCGCAGCCTTCGGCTTCTCACACAAGAACACGATGTGCTTCTCATATTTGACGAAGTGGTCACCGGTTTCCGCGTTGCACCTGGAGGTGCCCAAGAACACCACAAAGTCACACCCGACCTCGCCCTCTTTGCCAAAATTTTAGCCGGAGGGTTCCCTGGTGGCGCCGTTGCCGGTCGTGCAAATATCATGGATCTAATGACCATGCGCGACGATCCAAAATGGAACACCACACACAGAGTACCGCATCAGGGCACCTTCAACGCCAACCCCATATCTGCCCGTGCAGGCCTCACCGCATTGCGCTTGGTCGCCGATGGCACCCTCACACAAAAAGCCAACCAAAGCGGCACACAGCTCCGAGCCGCCCTGAATGATGTCGCACAAAAACAAGGCCTCAACTGGATCACCTACGGCGAATTCTCAGGTTTCCACATCTTACCTCTTGCCGACGATCAGACCTTGAGCCTCGCAGACATTGCGTCAGGCACCGTTCCACACACCACCTTAAAAGGCAGCACACCTGCAAACCTCATCCAACAAATCCGCTGCGGTCTCATTGCCGAAGGGGTTGACATCATACCCTGGCCCGGTGGCGTCATCTCATCAGTACACACCCCAGCCGACATCGAACAAACCGCCGATGCATTTGGCCGAATGTTAACACGCGTCAAGGAACATCAGGCTAAGACTGGATGAACGTTGACCTTGTTCAAACGAGGTATATAATATATGTGTTCATACTGCCACAATATCAATTATGGAAAAGAGGTTTAAGATGGTTCTGAAAGTGATTACAATGCTCTGTTCGTTTGTCGCTTGTGCCGGTGCAGCAGATCCACCCGATCTCTACATTGCACCTTATCTTCAAAATGTCACAACCAACAGCATCACCGTTATGTGGGAAACGAAAAATCCAGTGATTGGCAAAGTGGCCTATGGTCAAAATGAAAAATTAGACCACTCTGCCACAGAAACAACACCTGTCAAAATCCACGAAATACACTTAACAGGGCTGCAAGAAAATACCGCTTACAATTACCAGGTACAATATGACGAAAAAACCCTAACACCGGCTTCGTTTCGCACCGCACCGCCATTGGGCACTTCAAATTGGCGATTTGTGGTATATGGCGACAACCGATCCAACCCCGATACACACACCAAAAATGTGCAACAGATCATGAAACTCAACCCTGCAATTGTAATCAACTCAGGCGATTTGGTCGCCAGTGGTACGGTTTATGAGCAATGGAAAACCCAATATTTTGATCCCTTGCGCGGGCTGGCCGAATATGTGCCGGTCTACACCTGCTTGGGCAACCACGAACGAAACGCCGATCATTATTACAACTATACATCCGTACCCAAAGAAAACAACGAAGTCTATTATTCCTTCGACTACGCCAATGCGCATATCATCTCACTCAACAGCAACTCAAAAGATGCGCCCTTTGAGCTTGGCGAAGCACAAACCGAATGGCTCATCAAAGACCTCAAAGCCAATCAAGACAAACAATGGACCATCGTATTTTTTCACCATCCACTTTTCCGCTGTCATCCCACTCGTGGCATCACCCCACAACGCTGGGTGTGGCAACCCATCTTTGAGCAATACGGTGTCGATCTCGTGGTCAATGGACACGACCACTATTATCAGCGAACCTATTCTATTGGCAATTATGCAGAAGAACCCACACGCGGTGTGTATCACCTCATCTCCGGTGGTGGCGGTGCGGGCACCTATCCCATTGTACCCAAAATTCACGCCGCATCCAGAAAGCAAATACATCACGTGACCGTCATGGACGTGCAAGACGACCGCATTGTGGGCAGAGCCATCGACATCGACGGCAACACGTTTGACGCTTTTGTTTATGACAAACAAGCACCCAGTTCAGCAGAAGAATTCATTGCCTATGAAATCTACACACTCGAACGCGACTTAGGTGACGCCATACGAAAACTTCCGGTCGCTCAGCTGAGCAAAAAAGGCGTGAAAATCGATCAGGTCATAGAAGTACCAAACCCTTTTCAAGTCCCTATTCAAATGACCTTCTCCTGGCAGGGTACCAATGGTTGGCAGGTGCAACCCCAGCAAAAGATCGAAATGCTACAACCAGGCACACCCATCCGGCTTGTCATTAAAGCAAACGGGCCAGCCAACACATCCTACCCACTGCCCGTCGCCCAACTGTCCTTCTCAAAAGAAGATGGCGAAAAAGCATTTCGCAACGATGTTGTCACATTCTACCCACTCAAAGTATCACCCGATCAAACCTTGCGTATTCAAAACACCAAAAAAGCACCCACCGTCGATGGCGATTTATCTGATGCAGCGTGGAAAAAAGCATGGACAACGGATAGCTTTATCGATGTGCAAGGAAGCAGTCGCCCTATGCGACAGGTCAAAGCAAGCATGGTCAAAAAAGACAACCTACTCTATGTTGCCGCACAAATGGAAGCCCCAGAAGGCCTTACCGAAAAAGGCTATGAAGGCCGAGACAATTCCAGAGCGCCCAGGAACGATCACTTTAGAGTACACATTGGTGTGGGGGATCAGGCCTATACATTTTTGGTCACCGCACACGGAGCGGAACTGGATACAAAAGGACGAAGCACAACAGAAAATCTGAAATGGAACAGCACCTTCAAAGCCGTTTCCGTAGCCACAGAAAATGGGTGGCAAACAGAAATGGTCATACCCTTACAAGACATCCAAGTAGAAGGCCAAGCACTTCGTATTAACCTGGCACGAAGAGATGTCACGGCCAACACAGAATGCGAACTATCACCCACATTTGGTCCATCCGGTTTGGATCATCGTGTGCCCATGTACCAAGGCAATTGGGAAGGTGTTGAAGGTTTTGCTACGTTGCAATTCAAATAGAAAAGACCATTAAGCCCGTTTATGCTTTACCTTTCCAAACATATCTCATCCCGTCTTTATCGTCAGATATTTGTATCCACTCTGCCAGAAATCTGCGATGAGCAACCAGTATATCATGGAACCTGGGATCGTGGATGAGATTCTGCATTTCACCGGGATCGCTCTCCGTATCCACCAAAGACGCTTCGTAATCGACTGAGTCATAAACACAGTACTTAAATTGCTGGCTTTGGATCATTCGACTCCAATGATTCTCAGCAGCAACATAAGACCGCCATGCATCAACAGGTTTGCCTTCTGCCAGTGGGCGAACGCTCGTGCCCAAAAGATGTGCGGGTGCTTCAATCTCTGCATAATCGCAGAGCGTTGGCAAGATATCCAGCCCTG
>JBLHJX010000358.1:0-4807 GCA_047619225.1 Candidatus Latescibacterota bacterium | reverse complement strand
GAAAATGCCCCTTTGGGTAGTACTGTTCATAATGTTGAACTGCAACCTGGTAAAGGTGGGCAATTGGGGCGTTCTGCTGGTGCCGGAATTCAAGTGATGGCCAAAGAAGGTCGGTTTGCTACTCTTCGGTTGCCTTCAGGAGAACGCCGTTTGGTTCCTTTGAGTTGTTATGCGACTCTGGGCCAAGTTGGCAATCTTGAACATGAAAATATTGTGCTGGGAAAAGCAGGACGTAGCCGGTGGAAGGGAATTCGACCAAGGGTTCGCGGCGTTGCAATGAATCCTGTCGATCACCCTCACGGTGGTGGCGAAGGCCGGGCCGGTGGCGGTGGTCACCCGGTTACCCCTTGGGGAAAACCAACTAAGGGATATAAAACGCGTAAGAAAAGTAAGCAATCCAATCGGATGATAGTAGAACGGCGTAAAAAATAATTAGGAGTTGATGCTCTATGGCACGTTCTGTCAAAAAGGGTCCTTTTATTGAGGCCAGCTTGCAGAAAAAGATTGAACAGATGAATAAGTCTGGTAATAAACGCGTGGTCCAAACATGGGCTCGACGCTCTACAATTGCGCCCGACTTTGTGGGACACACTCTAGCAGTACACAACGGCAACAAGTTTATTCCCGTTTATATTACGGAAAATATGGTGGGGCACAAGTTGGGTGAGTTTGCACCAACCCGCACCTATCGTGGACAGCGCGGACAATCGTCGGAGCGGTCAACAGCTTTAAGATAATCGGAATATTAATTAAGGACGAATCACCCATGGAAGCCAAGGCAGTATTGCGCTACACCAAAGTTTCGCCTCGCAAAGCAAGGCAAGTAGTTGATTTGGTTCGCGGCAAAGGGATTGAAGAAGCAATGAATATTTTGCAATTCACCCCCAAAAAAGCCGCCCGACTGGTTGAACGCACCTTGCGATCTGCGGTTGCCAACGCTGTCAACAAAGAAGAGGCAACTGTGCGTGAAGAAGAATTGTATGTTAAAGAGGCATTTGTCGATGGTGGTATTGGTATGAAGAGAATGCGCCCTCAGCCAAGAGGTGCTGCGGGTATGATTCGGAAACGGTACAGCCATATTACCCTCGTCGTTGCAAACGGCGAGTAACTGGGAGTAATCTTTTGGGCCAAAAAACGCATCCTATCGGAATAAGATTGGGCATTGTAAAAGACTGGAACTCTCGCTGGTTTGCTGGAAAAGAGTTTCCCAAATTGCTTCAAGAAGATCTGATGCTACGGCGTTATGTGAAGAGCCGCTTACAAAGAGCCAGTGTGGCTCTGGTAGAAATTGAGCGTGCACCTAAACGGGTCACCATTACTATTAACACCGCCCGCCCGGGTATTGTGATTGGTCGCAAAGGTACTGAAGTTGACAAATTGCGAGATGAACTTAAACACCTTACCGGCAAAGAAATCTACATCAATATCAATGAAATTAAACGGCCTGAACTCAATGCTCAATTGGTCGCTGATAATATCGCTCGGCAATTAGAATCTCGTGTTTCCTTTCGTAGAGCTATCAAGAAGTCAGTTGCGTCAGCTGTGCGTATGGGGGCCGAAGGTATTAAGGTTGTGTGTGGTGGTCGGTTGGGTGGGGCTGAAATGTCACGTGTTGAAAAATCGGAACCTGCTGGACGCGTCCCACTTCATACCTTGCGTGCAGATATTGACTACGCTCGGGCCACTGCATATACAACTTCTGGTACTGTAGGGGTCAAGGTGTGGATCTGTCACGGTGAAAAAATTAGCAAAGAAGCTGTAAACCCACAGCAAAATTAGGGTTTTTGGGGATAGGGAGTTATTTGTTATGTTAATGCCAAAACGTGTAAAATGGCGCAAACAGCAACGTGGGCGCCGCAGAGGAATGGCCAAAGGTGGTGCTTATATTGCTTTTGGTGAGTTTGGAATGCAAGCTGTTGAGGTAGGTTGGCTCACTAGTAGACAGATTGAAGCAGCTCGTCGGGCTATTACTGGTTCGCTCGGTCGGAGTGGTAAGGTTTGGATTCGGGTTTTCCCGGACAAACCAATTACCATTAAACCTGCTGAAACCCGCATGGGAAAAGGCAAAGGGCATCCCGAATATTGGGTTGCTGTAGTGAAGCCTGGGCGGATTGTATTTGAACTTGAGGGTATGACACGTGAAATGGCGCAGCGTGCGGTTCAATTGGCTAGCCGAAAGTTGCCGATTCAAGTAAAGTTTGTCGAACGGAGTCATGAAGAATGAAACCTAGTGAGATTCGAGATTTAAGCCCCGGCGATATTCGGGAGAAAATCCAAGAGCAAGAACAAGAACTCACCAATATGCGCATTCGGTTGGCGACACGTCAACTTGAGAACCCTCTTGTTGTTAGGGAAATTCGACGAGAGTTGGCTCGCCTCAAAACGATATTGCGCGAACAAGAGTAAAAAATTGGTGCTGTGACTTAAGGAGATCGATGGGTATGGCCGAAGTACAAACTCGAGGGCGCAAAAAAACGCGAACTGGACAGGTAGTGAGCGACAAATCGAACAAAACGATTGTCGTCGAAATCAGTAGGCGGGTTCCACATCCGCTTTATAGTAAAGTTGTTCAGCGCAGTACTAAACTGGCTGCGCACGATGAAAACAACGAAGCCAATATTGGTGATACCGTCACGGTAGTTGAGACACGTCCGCTGAGCAAGACCAAGCGTTGGCGGCTTATTGAAATTGTCAAAAAAGCCCAATAGGAACCCGGTGAAATCATGATTCAAGAATATTCTGTTTTAACCTGTGCAGACAATTCTGGTGCACGCAAGGTGATGTGTTTCCGGATTTTGGGTGGTTCCAAGCGGAGATATGCCAGAATTGGTGATACCATTGTAGTCTCCGTTAAAGACGCACAGCCCAACAGTGGTGTGAAAAAAGGCGAGGTTGCGCGTGCTGTTGTGGTCAGGACCACAAAGGAAGTGCGTCGTCCCGATGGATCTTATATTCGCTTTGACGATAACGCTGCGGTTTTGATCACCCCTGAAGGGGAACCTCGAGGGACACGAATTTTTGGGCCTGTTGCGCGTGAGTTGCGGGATAAACGGTTTATGCGCATTGTTTCCTTGGCACCTGAAGTAATTTGACGAAAGGTTTGATATTGTGAAAGCCAGAATACGAACAGGCGATCAAGTAGAAGTAATTAGTGGGGTTCAAGCCGGTCAACGCGGTAAAGTTTTACGGGTCTTCCCCGAGAAACAACGGGCTTTGGTTGAAGGTATCAACAATGTTAAGCGCCACACCCGCCCAAGCCCAAATAATCAACAAGGAGGCATCGTCGAAAAAGAAGCCCCCTTGCATTTGTCCAAATTGATGCTGGTTGATCCACAAACTGACAAACGAACCCGGGTGCGGGCTCACCGACTTGATGATGGTTCCCGCGTCCGCATTGCTATCAAAAGCGGTGAACAGATTCCAGACGCTGGTTAAGCTTTTCGAGGACACTATGGCTGTTAGATTACACGAATTTTATCAACAAGATGTCGTACCGTATTTGATGGATCATTTCAAATACAAAAGCACCATGCAAATCCCCCGGTTAGAAAAGGTTGTTTTGAACATGGGGGTTGGAGAAGCAGTGCAGAATGCTAAGGCAATTGAAGGTGCTGTTAAAGATATGACTGCTATCACGGGTCAAAAGCCCTCCATTCGGCTTGCCAAAAAAGCGGTGTCGAACTTTAAACTTCGCCAGGGCATGCCTATTGGGTGTATGGTGACGCTCAGGCGAGATCACATGTATGAATTTGTAGATCGTTTTTTTAATTTTTCAACCCCCCGTATTCGAGACTTTCGAGGCCTTTCAACACGGTCGTTTGATGGGCGTGGTAATTATACATTGGGAATTCGCGAACAAATTATTTTTCCCGAAATTGATTACGATAAAATCGATAAAATCCGAGGGATGGATATCACATTTGTAACGACGGCCCAAACAGACGAAGAGGCTCTTGAACTTTTGACTCGTTTGGGAATGCCTTTCCAAAATCGGAATCAGGCTTCTGAAGCCGCGTAAGAAAAGGGTGTTTGTATCTCATGGCAAAAAAATCACTTATAGCCAAAGCCAAGCGCAAACCTAAATTTGCTGTTCGGCAGTATAATCGATGCCACCGTTGTGGTCGACCACGTGCTTTTTTACGTAAATTTGGTGTTTGTCGTATTTGTTTTAGAGATTTGGCATTGGCTGGGGAAATTCCTGGCGTCACAAAGGCAAGTTGGTAGGAGGATTACGTACCATGATGACCGATCCTATTGCGGATATGCTCACACGCGTAAGAAACGCATGCCAAGCTGACCATCGCAAGGTTGATATCCCAAGCTCAAAAATGAAACGAGAAATCGCACGTATATTAAAAGACAGTGGCTTCATCCACAACTATGCTGTTGTTGATGACAACCGTCAGGGTTACTTGCGACTTTATCTCAAATATAGCGTAGAAGAGGAATGTGCTATTCGAGGAGTCAAACGTGAAAGTCGTCCTGGTTTGCGTAGCTATGTAGGGAAAGACGATATTCCGCGTGTGCTTAATGGCTTGGGAGTTGCTATTCTTTCTACGTCAAAAGGTGTTTTAACAGGCGCCGATGCGCGTAAATCCGGTGTTGGTGGCGAATTAATTTGTAGCGTTTGGTAACCTAAGGAGTCATACACGTGTCACGAGTTGGAAAGCAACCCATCTTAGTGCCCAGCGGCGTTGAGGTTAAACTTGATTCAGGTCAAGCACAGGTAAAAGGACCCAAAGGTGAACTTATGGTTCCTCTACCCGAACAGGTGATTATTGGGCAAGCTGACGATATCTTAACTGTT
>JBLHJX010000357.1:0-4849 GCA_047619225.1 Candidatus Latescibacterota bacterium | reverse complement strand
TGGCCACCCCAATACCGGCACGCCCATTTTGCGTGAACGCGGTTATGATGAGGTGGTCATTCGTGCAATACTCTCCCACGCCCCCGAAGTAACCGGAGTGAACCGAGAAAGCCTTTTGGAAAAATCGTTATATGCCGTTGATGAATTGACGGGTTTGATTCAGGCCGTTGCACTGGTCAGACCGTCCAAAAACATTGCTGAGGTTAAAATCAAGTCGATTAAAAACAAATGGAAAGACAAACGATTCGCAGCCGGGGTTCATCGTGAAGAGGTTGAAGCTGGCGCGGCTGATTTGGGCGTGGAATTATGGGATCATGCCCAGCGCGTGTTGGAAGCCATGCAAGCAATCGCTAAAGAATTGGGCGTCGATGGAGAAACCCAGGAGGCCTCCAGCACTTGAAAGTGGTATGCCACACGCCGATTGGTGGATTCAAAGACTCTATCCCAATTGGAACGGCACGAGGTGATTTGCACAGATATAATACAACAGGGGGTAAGGACATCATTGTCGTTACCCCCTTTTCACAATGTTTCACCAAGCCAAACATCCCTCATTATCCCCTAACCTTCCAATCATTGCATTTTATCATTTGCCAGTTTTACTGAAAATCCATTCCTTAATAGTGCCCATCAACGAGGCGCGTGTTCAGCATTTTATAGACCAGAGCGCCTTATGCGGTAGATCTGCAACGAAAATGTGTCCTATTTCAATACCGAACTCAACAAAGGAATGAAACCAAAATGAGCATAAAAAGTACCTTGTCAGGCTTCCCAGAGTGGTTGCCAGAGGACCGGATAGTGGAACAGAACATTATCAAAACGATCCAAGACAAATTCGAACTCTACGGCTTCGCCCCCGTAGAAACGCGTTCCGTAGAACCACTCGACGTCATTCTATCAAAAGGTGAAACCGACAAAGAGATCTACACCCTTCGACGCTTGCAAGCCACCGAAGACGAAGGCAACAAGGGCATTGGCCTACACTTTGACCTCACCGTCCCCTTTGCTCGATATGTGATCGAGAACCGGAATGCCCTATCATTCCCATTTCGGCGATATCAAATCCAAAAAGCGTGGCGTGGCGAACGCCCTGGAATGGGCCGATTTCGCGAGTTCTTACAAGCCGACATCGACATCGTCGATACACGCGACCTCACCATTCACAGCGATATTGAAATTGTGCAGATCATGGACGACATCTTAAGCAGCCTACCCATACCCAAAACTCAGCTTCATGTGAACAACCGAAAATTACTCGAAGGCTTTTATCGCGCATTGGGCATTGAAAACACAACCGAGGTCTTAAGAATCGTCGACAAAATGGACAAAATCGGCACAGAAAAAGTGCGCCTCTTCCTCATTGAAGATCTGTCCATTGACGCACAAACAGCTGAAAAATGCCTAAGCTTGGGCACGATACGCACAAGTGATCCCAAAGAACTTCGAAAATCCGTTGAAGCCCTTGGCATGGAACACCCCCTACTCGAAGAAGGCATCACCGAGCTTTGCGCCGTTCTTGAAAAAGCACCCGCAACAGAAACAAGCAATATCCTTGCAGACCTCAGCATCGCACGTGGGTTCGATTATTACACCGGAACAGTATGCGAAGTGAAATTCCTCGATTTCCCCAAATACCCAACCATTGCCGCCGGTGGCCGCTACGACAACTTGGTCTCAGACGGCAAAACCATCCTCCCTGGCATGGGCATGTCCATTGGCATCACCCGAATATTGGGTGTTGTTTTACACGAAGGCCTCCTGGAGAGTTCTCGCAAAGTGCCTTCCGTGGTTATGATCGCACTGGTATCAGAAGAAAGCCGAGATCGATCCGAAAAAATCGCCCGCACCCTCAGAAGCCGCGGCATTCCCTGCGAGATATTTCCGCACGCGCTCAAATATGGACAGCAAATTGGCTATGCAGACAAAAAAGGCATCCCATTCATCTGGTTCCCCACCGAATCAGGCGAAGGCCACGGCGAGGTACGTGATTTAAGAACCAGAGACCAATTTGCCGCAGACCCCGAGAGCTGGACACCACCGGAAGAAGATCTGAAAATTCAAATTGTCTGGAACCAAGAAAAAATGGATTTGCTTTTGAAGAATAAGAACTACGTTGACCAAGCGTAGGATATTTTTCTAAATACATGCAAAAACAGGCATGATTCAAAAATGACGATTTCGGGGTTGTAGGGCAGGGAGCCCCGCAGGGGCTTTGTTGATGTAGCAAGGGGATTTATCCCCTTGTGCCGTTCTTTTGAACCATGCCCAAAAACACAATAAAGGTTCGTCCATTGGATGTGATGAATATATACTGTGACAGGCCAATAACCAGGGATCCCATTCCCTTGCTGTGGTTATGCGGCCCACCTGGAGTCGGTAAGTCCACAGTCGGGTGGCAGTTCTACTCCGAGCTCACGCGGGACGGAATCAGGATCGGCTATCTCGACATCGATCAACTTGGCATGTGTTATCCCGCACCCGTATCTGATCCAGAGCGTCACCAGATAAAGGCGCGGAACCTCGGTGCGATGGTGGCGACCTTCCATGCAGCGGGTGCGCAGGGAATCCTCGTGTCCGGTGTCGTCGACGAGATCATCGGGGTTCGCAACTATATTGATCAGATACCGCAAACCACACCCACCTTGTGCCAACTCCGAGTTGATCACGACGCACTAACAGAGCGGTTGCTCCGTCGTGGCATAGAACCTCACCAGGTGGATGCAATGCTGTGCGAATCAAATACGCAGGATCACAGCAACTTCGCCGATGTATACATCGACACCAGTGGGTTGACCGTCTCTGAGGTCATTCGGTGCTTGCGTGAGAAGACCCACAATTGGCCAGCGCTCACAGCCTACGCATCCAACAACCAGACATTAACGATGCCCCCTCCAAAGGGCCATACTACGCCAGGATCAATCCTATGGCTTTGCGGTGCGACTGCCGTTGGCAAATCAACGGTTGGATGGCAGATCTTTGAGGAAATCAGGCGTGCTGGCATCACAGCTGCTTTCGTTGACCTTGAACAGATCGGCTTCTGCCAACCCGTACCAGAGGATGATCCGAACAACCACCATATCAAGGCGCACAACCTCGCTGCCATGTGGCAAACCTTCCACGCGAGCGGTGCCCAGTGTCTCATTGTCGTCGGTCCAGTCGACCACCCCGACACGGTCCAGATCTACACCAATGCGCTGCAAGAAACGACGCTCACGCTATGTCGACTTCATGCTGGCGTTGAGCAGTTGAGGCACAGAATCATGCGCCGGGGGCAAGGCTTCGGCCCAAGAATTGCAGGTGATGCGTTAAACGGAAAACCCACTGCGATCCTCCAACAAATCGCCGAAAAGGCAGCAGCGACCGCTGAAGTTCTGCAACGCAACGCAATCGGCGATCTGTATATCGATACCAATGACCTCACTGTAGAGGAAGTAGCCCAGACGATTCTTGAGCAGGTCAATAGATGGCCGTAGTGCTACGCAGAGCACGTTACCTCTCAACAACCAAAATGCCATATAGCCGCTAAACACAGGCGATTTCCAGACCTCATTCCTGCCAACACTTCCTCGGGCGTCTTAGGTGCCAAACCGCTTTACTTGTATCACGTCCTACCTAAAATCACAATAAAAAACACATCTGCAAAACACACCCACCCACTTACCTGTCTTATATTCTGCCTTGCCCACCATCGCACCTGTTTGCTTTGTTCAGAATACCACTTATTGAGGCCGCCATGTCCCAAATTATCGTCGAAAACCTGATCAAAACTTTCCAAATCGCCCAACGTCGCCCCGGCTTGTGGGGTGCGCTCACGGGCGTGGTTCATAGAACCTATCGCACCATCTCAGCCTTAGACGGCGTCTCATTCACCATCGAACCCGGTGAATTGGTCGGTTATATCGGTCCAAACGGGGCTGGCAAATCCACCACCGTCAAAGTCCTCTCTGGCATATTGGTCCCCGATTCAGGCCGTTGCGAAATCTTAGGCCGCACCCCTTGGCAAGATCGCATTGCCCATGTGGCCCAAATTGGCGTGGTCTTTGGCCAACGCACCCAACTGTGGTGGGACCTGCCCGTCATCGAATCCTTTGATCTATTGCGCGATATCTACCGCGTCCCCCAGGACCAATACGTCAACACACGCGATGAACTCATTCCCCTGCTCGACCTGGAACCTTTGCTCGACACCCCCGTGCGCCAACTCAGCCTTGGCCAACGCATGCGCTGTGACTTGGCTGCATCCCTCATTCACAGCCCTCCCATCCTCTTTCTGGACGAACCCACCATCGGCCTCGACGCGGTTTCCAAACTCGCCGTGCGTGACTTCATCAAAAAACGCAACAAAGAGCGCAATGTCACCGTCATCCTCACCACACACGACATGGACGACATCGAAGCCCTCTGCACCCGCGTGATGGTCATTGGCCAAGGTACGATCCTCTCCGACGGCACACTTCAAGACTTACGATCAAATGTCACCCGGGAGCGCAGACTCATTGTGGACTTGCAATCAGTAGAAGAAATCAACGACCCAGATGCCCAAGTCATTTCCACGGATGGACACCGCGTGCAACTTACCTTCGATCCAGAGCGCATCGCCACGGCAGACCTCATCGCCCGCATCACCGCCCAACATCCTGTTCGAGATCTCTTCGTTGAAAACACACCCATCGAAGAAATCATCTCGCGACTTTACAAAGAACAAAAGCTATAGGACAAAGGACCCAACCATACCCATGAATCTCATCTATCCCTTCAAACCCTACCTCGCCGTGCTCAGCGCCCGTGTCCGCACCCTGCTCCAATACCGAGCCGCAGCACTCGCAGGTTTTGGCACCCAATTCTTCTG
>JBLHJX010000356.1:0-4883 GCA_047619225.1 Candidatus Latescibacterota bacterium | reverse complement strand
GGCATTGTAAGCCGACCCTTCACAATGGAAGGCCTGCCACGCAGTCGCAATGCCGATGCAGGCATTGCCGCGCTTAAAGCCGCCGCAGACACCGTCATTATTATTCCCAACCAACGCCTGTTGGCCATCAGCTCAGCTGATACCACCTTGCGAGACGCCTTTCGGATGGCCGACGATGTTTTACTGCAAGCCACACGCGGTATCTCAGACCTCATCACCATTCCCGGCGAAGTCAACCTCGACTTTAACGACGTACGCACCGTGATGAGAGAAGGCGGCGACGCCTTGATGGGCACCGCAGAAGCCACAGGGGAAAATCGCGCGGTTTTAGCGGCAGAAAAAGCCCTCAAAAGCCCATTGCTCGACGACGTCTCTGTGAATGGTGCACGGGGTGTTTTGGTCAATATTTCAGCAGGAAGCGACCTCAAGCTATTTGAAGTAGACAAAGCGGTGAGCCTCGTGACCGAAGCTGTGGGCAACGAAGCCAACATCATTTGGGGTACCGTGCTCGATGACAGTATGGGGGATGAATTGCGCGTCACCGTCATTGCAACAGGCTTTAACATTCCTGCAACAAAAACAGCGAATGCCAATGCGCTAAAGACGCAACAAACAACACGAACGTTTGGCCCCGATGTGCCCGCTTTTATGCGCAACAAATTGGAAGTGGGGAACACAGAAGTTGAAAATAAGCGGGAAACAAAAACGGATGAACCCTCACTCGACGACTTAGAATATCCCACATTTTTGCGCCGTCAAATGCAACAAAAAGAAGGTTAAAAAACTTTCAGAAGTCAGAAAAACCACAAAAACGCAGAGGCGATTGCCTCTGCGTTTTTCATTTGATTAAAAATGTTTTTTGTAAGCAATTATTATCTAAAAAAACCAAGAGAAAAACCAAAATTTTATTCTTTCTTCTTTCCCAGCCTAAAGGCTTTCTTTAGACCTCATCCTGACGATCTATAAAACCAGCACATTTACAGATCTTGGTTTTCTTTTCAAAAAGTTCTATCATTAAGGTATCATGACCAAACTGATCCTCATACGCCACGGTGAAACCGAATGGAATGCCACAGGGCGCATCCAAGGCCACCGACCCGTTTCCCTCAACGAACGCGGTCAACAACAAGCCCAAGCCGTTGCCCATCGTTTGAAAAACGAACCCTTTGACGCGCTCTACAGCAGCGATCTCAAACGCACCGTGCAAACCGCCGATGCAATCGCCAACCTCACCCACCACCCCATTCACACCGATGCCCGTTTACGAGAATGGGATCTCGGCATCCTCTCCGGTCTCACACGCGCCGAAGCAGAAACCCAACACCCAAAGGCCTACGCCATTTACAACGACAGTCGCGTCAACGACCCCATTCCCAACGGCGAAAGTATCCACAACCGCTACACCCGCGTCACAACCTGCCTTGAAGAAATCTCCGCCAATCACCCCAATCAAACGATCATCATCATCACCCACGGCGGCCCACTGGGTGATTGTTATCGACACGCGACCAGCCTCTCTTTTGACAAACCCCTCGATGTCGAACTCTACAATGGCGGCATCAACATCATCACCATCAACAACTCAACGTGGGCACTCGACACGTGGGGTGATGTTGATCATCTCAAAGAGATTGGCAGTATGGGTGACTGGGAAGGCCGAAAATAAACCGCCAAAAAACAATGGAACCACAGAAGAAGGAGGGTAATTTGAGCCTTCACACGGATACACCCAGATACCAAAATCCAAAAGACAAAACACACACCCAATCATTGAACCAACAGACATCCCCTTTTTTTCAAATAAGAGACAACTGGCAATACAACTCAGCGAACCAAAACACAACAAAAGTGAACCGCCCCAATCCACAGATGGTCTCCCCTTTCCTTTTAGGAAAGGGGCCGGGGGATAGGTCCAGGACACCTCCAAATACCCATCAAGTCCTAACCTTAACTGAACAGCATTGGAACAAGAGAAGTATTCTAACGAGACGATTGTCACTTGTCTTCCTCATTACCGTTTTGTTTTTTTTCCAACCTATTCAAGCTCAAGCTCAAAATCAATTAACCCAAAACGCTCAAACACCGTGCATCACAGACTTTGAAGATTTCTTGGCATTGGCTGTTCAATTTAGCCCAACTTATGATGACGCATTTTTCCCTATTTTTGACACCAACGACGATGGCGTCATCAGCTTCCCCGACTTCATCTCGTTCGCTCAAACGTTTAACCAAAACATTTGTCTATCGTTAGATTCTTTGGTCATTAAAGATCAAGTCTCCATCCAACAAATATTTTCAAACCAAATTCCTCAAAACCAAACGCAGATAAACATACCTGTCATAGACACATTGCGTATTGCTCAAGAGGATCCAAGTTTTTCTCTCACAACACCCATTATCAACTTAGAAACCGGACAAACTTCATCACACAATTATATATTTAACAGATATACTTTTAATAAAACCAATGCCACCCGAGATACAAATATCACTGCAGATGCAAATATTCGATTGGTTATTAATGGCCTCATTGCAGACAGTACGATATTCACTGCAGAACATTGGACTCTGGGCATAAAAGGTGCCTACAAATTTCCCCAAGGCTCAGTCACTTTCTCATCCCCTTTCACCCCCGCCCAAGCAACCCTCGGCCTACGCCCCTTTGCCCCCACAAACATCAACCTCTTCACCCCCGGTGTCTACACCGAAGCCAACGCAATGGTTCCCGCATCAGGTGACACCCTCACCGAAACCGCGGCCCGAACCGCCCTCGAAACATTCCTCGCCAAACGCATCACCAATACCGACACATTACAACAAACCCTCTCCAAATTCGACGCCCCCAACCTCATCGCCAAAATGCCCAACCCCACCCTACGCGCCGGTCTCATCTCACTCACTGGCACCCTCGGCGAATCGGGCATCGACGCCATCCTACGCGGCCCATTTGGCCCCCTCACCTTTGGCCCCGTCACCACAGGTGATTATGCCGAAATCAAAAGCGACCGATCAGTCACCGTAGACGAACGCTACACCTCCGAAGCCTTCCCCCTCTTTGCCCCCATCTTCACCCGAATGGCCTTACAACTCGACCTACAAACCGGCCGCGCCGAAGAAACCACAACCTCCGCCTTCCTCGCCCTCGTAGCCCTGCAACAAACCCTCACCGACTCCACCATCGCCCAATCCGGCAGCGAACTCTCACGCCGCCTCAACACCCAAATGCTCGCTCGCCTCAACTCAGGCCAAACCAACTTCCCCAACATCGGCATCTACCAAACCCCCAACGGCCAAGCCTTCCCCAATGGCAGCACCTTCACCAGCTACGCCGCCGTCTTTGCCCCCCTCGAAGACATCCCCACACCCGCAAGCAACTTACTCGCCACCTACCTCAAAACCCTATCCCCATCAAACACCGAACTCCCCAACGCCACCTCCTTCAACACCAACATCCTCACCTTCCTCGACCAACATCAAAATGTCCTCTCCCCCCAAGAACTCATCCGCACCGCCCGCATCTTAAAATTAAACACCCAAAAATAACATTTCATCAGTAAACTTATAGACACAAACCCATCAAGCACAGCGCACCATTCCCATTTGCACAATACCCCATATTGGCTTATCATCTCGTAGGCCACCCCCCCTTTTACATCCCCAAAAGGTATTTGCGCTGTGCAGCCTCCCCGGCATTTGAGGGGCGACTTTTTGCCTACTTTTGTGTCGTTACAAAAGGAGGTCGCCGAAGGCATGTCGAGCAACCAACAAGAATCGACATCAACACACCGCCCATCTCCATTCTCACATTTTCAAAATCTTATGAACCTCTCTCCCATCATCCTAAACGACCACCAAATCCAAGCCGTGCAAGCACCCCTATCCCCCATGCTCGTGCTCGCCGGCCCCGGCACCGGCAAAACCCGCGTCCTAACCGAACGCATTGCCCACCTCATCTCCCACCACAAAATCGCCCCCAAACACATCCTCGCACTCACCTTCACCAACAAAGCCGCTGGCGAAATGACCGCCCGCCTCATTCGCACCCTCACCGAAGAAATTGCCCAAACCGTCTTCATGGGCACCTTCCACAGCTTCTGCTTACACGCCCTACGCGAACACCACGAAACCGTCGGCCTCCCCGAACACTTCGGCATAGCCGACGACGAACTCCAACGCACCATTCTGTATCGCGCCTTCCCACGCCTCAACCCAAACGAAAGCAACCTCAACAACGTCATCCAAACCATAGACCGCCTCAAACGCCAAAAACGCTACTATCCCCACGTGCCCATGAAAAAAGGCGACCAAAACATCTTAGAAACCTACGAAACCGAGCTCCACAAAAATCGTCTCGTCGACTTTGACGATCTCATATACCTCACCCACGACCTCCTACAAACCCATCACAGCATCTTACAAACATATCAAACTCAATTTCAACACATTCTCGTAGACGAATTTCAAGACACCGACCAAGAACAATATGCCCTTGTCAAAATGCTCGCACAAAAACACCGCAGCATCTTCGTGGTCGCCGACGACGAACAATCCATCTTCAGCTGGCGACACGCCAACCCCGAAAATCTAACGCTCTTCCAAGAAGACTTCATGGCGGGCACCCCCCCCATCGTGCTCGAAGAAAACTACCGCTCCGCCATAGAAATCCTCAACCTTGCCCGCGCCTTCATCGCCAACAACCCCGTGCTTTTTGAACGCACCGTACACACCCAAAGAACAGGCTCACGAGTACGCGGTTTGGCCTTCGACTCCTTCCACGAAGAAGGCCAATTCATCGCCGCCGACATCTGGGAACGCATCCGCGAAACCGCCGATTTGGCCCATCACGACATCGCCGTCTTATATCCACAACACGCCATTGGTGG
>JBLHJX010000355.1:0-4887 GCA_047619225.1 Candidatus Latescibacterota bacterium | reverse complement strand
ATTATCTAACGCGTGACGAATGGGATCATCGCCTCTGCTTCCCGGGTCTCATTCCCACACATGACGACAAATACGACATCATTCGCCAGGCACTGGCACTCAAAAAAGACCTCTTTAAAAATCACACTGAAACCGAGATTCGCGTGGGCGGTGGTGTCAAAAAAGGCGAAGCTACCGAAAAAGGCATGCCCGAAACAGTCTATCACGATCTGCGTTTTGGAGGCGGTCACCAAGTGCCATCCAAACGGTGGGACTTTAATCCGAACAGTTGGATGAGACAAATGATGCGGATCACGAAATAACGCGGCGTAGCCTACAACCACCACCTTACCATAAGGACATGAACTTTGAGCGAACCAGTGAAATTTGCGGTTGTTGGACTCGGTGGGTACGGAAAATCTCACCTGGATTCTGCGGCAGACATCGAGGCCCAAGGGCTGGGCGTTTTGGATGCGGTCGTCTGTATTGATCCTGAAAACCATCGGGAAAAGCTCGCCCTTTTTAAATTTCGAGGCGTGCGTGTTTTTAGCACACTGGATGAACTTTTAAATGCGGGTGGTGTTCACGTGATCACGTTGCCGATCGGAATTCACGATCACGTACGTCTCAGTATCGCCTGTATGGACGCAGGATTCAATGTGATCGTGGAAAAACCTCTAACAGGCACAGTACAAGATGCGGATCGGCTGATCGATGTTCGGGATCGAACGGGGAAAATCATAGTGATCGGCTATCAGCATCTTTATAGTCAAACCATTCAGGGGCTGAAGGATCGGGTCTTGGATGGACGTCTTGGCCGAATTCAGATGGCAAGGCTAAAAGCGAGTTGGCCACGGGGCGATCATTATTTTTCACGGAATCCTTGGGCAGGTTCGCGGCAGCGGGACGGTGTCTGGACGCTCGACAGCCCGATCAACAATGCCCTTGCACATTATCTGACAAACATCTTTTATCTCTGCAGCACATCCGTCGAAGATCCGTGTGGCATCACATCTGTGCAAGCAGAGCTGTATCGCGCCTGGGATATTGAAAACTTGGACACGGCCTGCCTTCGGGTAAAAACGGATACCAATACAACGGCATTGATCGCGATGTCGCACGTCGGTGAGAACCCATTTGGACCCATTATGAATTTAGAATGTGAGAACGGAACTGTGCACTGGGTGCCAGGATCGTGCGAGATCACATACGCAAACGGCAAAAGCGAATCCATTGAGGATAACGATGCCCGTTTGCGAACGAGTCCGTGGGTGAATATGGTTCATGCGTTGCGCAATGGGGAACGTGTGATCTCGTCATTGGAAGTAGGGAGATCACAAACACTATGCATCAACGGTGCTCACGAGAGTTGTCCGGAGGTTCATGATTTTCCTGCAGACGTTGTAAAAACGGTAATAAAGGAAGACCACACGTTTCTCGTCGTGAATGATTTGGAAGAACTTCTCCACAGAAGCGCGGATGAAGACAAGCTGTTTTCCGAGATGGGTGTCGCTTGGGCGAAGGGAAGTGAGCCATACCAGATGGGGGGCTACAGTCGATTTCCGGCGGGAAGCAACCCGACCCCCTGAAGGGGGAGAAAAGCGAAACCAACACCACAAACAATACACTCAACTCTGTGCACTTCCCTTTCTGCCCTAAGGAGTCATTCATGCAACCAAACATCGTCCTCTTCATCAGTGACCAACAACGTACCGACACCATGTCTTGTTATGGGAATGATTGGATTCAATCGCCGCATATGAACGCACTATCTGAGCGCAGTTTCGTCTTTGAAAACACCTATGTGACGCAGGCGGTTTGCACCCCCTCACGTGGATCACTCATGACAGGCTTGTATCCCCACAGCCATGGATGCATGGTCAACAACATTGAACTGCGCGACGAAACCAAAACCATTGCCGAAATGCTGCCCGACACCTATCGCAAAGCCCACTTTGGCAAATGGCACTTGGGCAACGACGCCTTTTGCCAACACGGCTTTGATGAATGGATCAGCGTCGAAGACGGTCGCAAACCCCGTTATACCAAACCCAATCCCCCATTCAGCAGCTATCACCAATGGCTCGTCGAACAAGGTTTTGAACCCCAATCCACCATGGCCAATGGCGAAAAACATTTTGCCCCACCCCAGCGCGCAACCCTCCCTCCCGAATGCCAAATGGCCGCCTTTGTCGCCAACCACTCCGACCGCTTCATCCGCGAAAACACCGACCAACCTTGGCTGCTCGTCTTCAGCACCTTTGAACCCCATCCCCCATTCACGGGCCCCTACGACGACCTTTATAACCCCGATGACATCCCCGTCGGCCCCGCATTTGTCACACACCCAGAAGGTCACTCTCTCTTCAACCGCGTCCGCTCCGATCATTTTCCTGTTGCCCCCATCGATGGAAACATCATTGTTGAAGACCTCAGCACCGAAGCCGGATGGCGCAAACAACGCGCACAATACTTCGGCAACGTCAAAATCATTGATGATGCCGTGGGCAAAGTCGTTAAAGCTCTTGAAGAAACCGGCCAAATGGAAAACACCATTTTCGCATTTACCAGCGATCATGGCGAAATGGCAGGCGATCACCGCATGTGGGAAAAACGTGCCTTCTATGAAGAATCTGCTCGCGTCCCCTTCCTCCTCAGTGTCCCGTGGCTCAACACCGACCAAAAACGCGTCGACGGTGTCTTTGGCCACGCCGACCTCATCCCCACACTCTTAGATCTCGCCGACCAACCCATCCCCACCGAACTCCAAGGCCAAAGCCTCAAAGGCGCCCTCACCGGTGGCATAGATCTCACCCAACACAAAGCCATTGTAGAATGGAACGGCCTCGGCGACCGCAACCTGGGCACCCCCCACATCAACCTCATGACCACCCTCCCACGCCGCTGCATGATCTCAGGCGACCGATGGAAACTCGCCCTCTGTGCCGGTGATCAAGGCGAACTCTTCGACCTCAACACCGATCCTTATGAACAACATAATTTATTTGACGATCCCAAACATCGCGATCGCATCCGTGAAATGGCTGCCCACATTCGCCTATGGCAATATGAAACCGGAGATACCGTGCCCTTACCCACAGTTTAATGGAGAACCTCCTTTGAAAATCACCAACCTCATCTGCGAAATCTACCGCTGGTCACGCCCCAATCAAATCACCAACGGCAGCAACACCTACGACGATGGTGTCTTACTCTTATTGCGTGTCATTACCGATGAAGGCCTCTCAGGCCACGGCTGGCTCGGCGGCACCGCTGCTGAACGCCCCCTCGAAATATTCTCCTCCTACATCCCCTTCTATCACCAACGCATTCTCAACCGCAACCCCGAAGACAGTGCATCCATCTTCGCCGACCTTGAACATGAACACATCAAAACCTTCGGCTTCAGCGGCGCACACGCCCAACTCACTGGCGCCATCAACTGTGCCTTATGGGACATCAAAGGCCAAGCCGCCAACAAACCTGTACACGCACTCCTCTCTGGCGATAACACACCCAAAAAAGTGCGTGGTTACATCGCTGGTGGATATTATTATGGCAACGACGGCGAACCCGAAGGCCTCGCCCGTCTCCAAGAAGAACTGCGCTATAATGTAGAAACCCTCAAAACACACAGCGTCAAAATCAAAATTGGCAACCCCTCTGCGGGCATCGAAATCGACACCAAACGCGTTGCCGCATCACGTGAAGCCATTGGCCCAAACATTGAACTCATGGTCGATGTCAACTGCGCCTTTAAAAACGCCGAAACCGCCATCGCCTATGCCAAAGCCATTGAACCCTATGACATCTTCTGGCTCGAAGAACCCTTTCGCCCCGATGCTTTTGACCTCCATCGCCAACTCACCCAAGCCACATCCATTCCCATCGCCACCGGTGAAAACATGTACACCGTTCCCCATTTTCGCGAATTCATAACACAAGGCTCTGTTCACATGGTCAACGCCGATGTCGCCATCATGACCGGCGGATATGACGCGGGCATGGACGTTTGGAAACTCGCAAAAGAAAAAGGATGCCATTTGGCACCCCACGGTTGTCAAGAACTACAATGTCACTACGTTGCCGCTGCCGACCCAGATGGCGGACGTCTCGAAATCTATCCACCGCATTTAGATCCCGAGCGCGAAAAAATCTTCCCCGTACCTTTTGCACTCGATGAGAACGGTCACGCATCTATCCCAAACGAACCCGGCATTGGCCTTATACCCAATCGAGAAGCCCTAAAACCGCACCTTGTTTATACAAATGAAGGGTGATTTAACAAAACTATACCACTCTCCTACTGGATGTCCTCAAACCCGTCACCAAAAACAAGAGCGTCACAACCACGCCAAACAAACCGACAGGCCAAAAGGGGCCACCAATCTCATGAACAATCACCATATCAACAGCCAGACCCATTAACGGCGCCATCACCATCGTAGAAGCACGCCTCATTTGACTCTCTATGGACAACAACAACGCGCCTTGTTCTTCACGCCCATGCGTATCCAAACGACCCAATTGCACGGGTCGCCAAAGATTTTGAAGCACATCCAAAAACACAAAAACAACAATCAACGCAAAATCAATTTGAAAAAAGGAAGCACCGGCCATACCCAAAAACAGAAATGCCGCACTGCCCCATAAAAAATGCGCTGCATTTTCTGCATGGCCCAACAAAGCCACAACACGATGTGCATTGCGACTGGCAACGCCTGCCAGCAAATAGAGAATCAGATAAACAGGCCCCACAAGCAACGTGCTCTTCTGAATGTCACTCATGTGATCATTTGCCAACCAATGTCCAGCAGCAATAAGCGCGGCCCCTTTCAACACGGGTTGGAGATAATCCTTCGCCACATGATACGCGCCCTGAAACCCCATAGACTCTGCAATGAGACG
>JBLHJX010000354.1:0-4945 GCA_047619225.1 Candidatus Latescibacterota bacterium | reverse complement strand
GTCAAAGCATGGGCAATGGCTTCTAAGGCATTGTTACGCTCTTCTTCGCTTGCCTGGCTCAATTGCAATGCGGCTCGGCGCGCGGCCTCTGCTGCGGCTTTGATATCATCGGCCATCATAACCTCCTAAAATCGGTGGGATAAATCCCACCACAGGGGAATCACATTTTGAAAAACGTTAGAACGTTTCAAAGTTAGAACGTGTCGCTTTTGTGGTGCTAAACTTTCACATTCAAATCTTGAGCAACATCACAAATTTGTGCCCAAGTGGCATCTTCAACGACAATACCATTGGCCTCACGATCAACACGTGTACGCCACGAACGTTCGCCAGGAATTAATATCTCGTCAAAACCGGGCGCTTTCTCTGCAGCCTTTACATAATCAATAAACCGCCCCACCTCACTGGAGAATTCATCCATCGGCACAAACGCATCAATCCGAATCGCTTGAATGAACAGCGCATTGCCCGTTACGGGAGAATTCTCACGCGTACACCCGGCAGGCGAAAATGCACCCGATAAAATATCGAACACAATGCCCAAACCATACCCTTTGTGCCCACCAAAAGGGACCAAGGATGCACTCCCGTGAACATAGTCGCCCGGTTCGGTGGTCGGTTTTCCATCCGCAGTCATTAACCACCCATCGGGCACCTGTTCGCCCCGTGCCAACGCCACGCGCATTTTTCCACCAGCAGCAGCGGCAGCCGTCAGATCCAATGCCACGGGAAACGCACGATCAGACGGAAAAGCCACCGCCATACAACTGGCCGGTAAAATGCGCCCAAGCCCACCAAAGGGAGCCATTGATCGATCAGCCCCATGACCATTGTTCGTCATCAACCCAGCCATCCCAGCATCCACTGCCAAGGGAGGATATGCACCCAAACGCCCAATATGATTACACTGATGCACGGTCACAATACCAACGGCACAGTCACGGGCCTTTTCAATTGCAATCTGCATCGCGGCCTTGGCCGTCACATGACCAAAACCCCAATGACCATTGACCACCGCAGTTGCCGCAGTCTCCTTCTCAACCTCAGTCGATGTGCCCAATTTAATTTGGCCACGTTTAATGGCAGACACATATTGGGGAATGCGCACCACACCATGCGAATCGTGCCCGGCAAGATTCGCCTCCACCAACAAATCGGCAACAATCTCAGCCTCTTCGGGAGAAGCCCCCATCTGCTCATAAATTTCGCGCCCAATCCGGCGCAATTCGTCTGGTTTAAAAATGGGCATATAACGTCTCAAGGTTCTCGAACATAAATGTTCGAGCTGGAAAAAAACACTTTTTATAAAGACACGATAACAAGCTCGTTGAAACACGGTTTTCGTTTATTGGTATGTCGCTTGAATTTCAGTCTCATACTGCGCCACAATTTGCTTGGGCACCACCTTTTTAAGTCCGCGAGTCAAAGTGCCGCTCTCTTCACTGAGAGGGGCTGGCAACACCAGCACCTTTTGTGGTCTCTCATGCCCGGGCAAACCCGCTGCCGTTGCTTCTTTGAGTAACTGCTCACGAATGCGTTCTCTAATTGCGGGATGTCTTCGCAAGGCCTCATCATCGTTTGGCAAATCGGGAATATCGGTTTGCAACCGCGCTTCTTCGACATTCACCGTTGCCACAGGCAAAGGATACGTGCGCGACTGATCACCGCAAACCAAAACATGCTCTATCAATGTCACCCGAGCAAAGATGCGCTCCAATCGCTCAGGATTGACAAACTCGCCATTTTTTAGCTTAAACTGCCGCCCCAAGCGCCCCTGAAAGGTCAAGAACCCTTCATCATCCAAGCTAAATAAATCACCCGTGCGATACCATAACTTGCCGTCTTCATCGGTGACCAAAACCTCAGCCGTCCGCTCAGGATCATCCAAATAACCTGTCATAACATGATCGCCATGTACCCAAAGCTCACCAATGCCTGCACCACTGCCTGTATAGGTATCTGTCGCAGGGTTACCGTGGCCAATTTCCACGCCCGTCTCGGTCATCAACTTCACTTCTTGAAAAGGGCGTCCAACAGTACCGGTCTTTTGCCCATGCAACGTATTGGCCGCAATCAACGGACTGCATTCGGTTACGCCATACCCTTCGAAAGAGCGAATATCCAACACATCTTGAAAAAAGTCCAAAGCCTCAGGATCGGCTTTGGCAGATCCCACAATCAATACTTCTAACCGGCCGCCCACGCGCTGGGATAACTTCGCCTTAATTTGTGCCACCACCTTGCGCCCAATGGCCGCATACACCAACTTATCCAACACCGAACCTTGTTTTCGGGCGATGCGCTGCTTGGCACGAACAGAACGCGCAATCAACTTACCCCGCGCACCACCCGCCTCAATTTCTTTGCGCACATTGCCATATACTTTATCCAAAATCAGAGGCACCGTCAAAAATCCATGCGGTTCGGAATGTCGAATATCGGCCAAAACACGATCAGGAGAGCGGGCCAAATCCAAGGTCCAACCTTTTGCCAGAGCGTAGTAAATATTCAAAATGCCCATGGTGTGATAATCAGGTGCCGACTTGAAAAAAACCACATCTTCCCGCGTACTAATTGCATCCAAAACAGACATCACATTGCCCACCAAATTGCGATGTGTTTGAATCACGCCCTTTGGCAAACCCGACGAACCCGAGGTATACAAAATCTTAGATTCATCATCGGGTACAATATCAATGTCTGGCGGTGGCGCTTGTGCACCTTTTTGAACCAATTCAAAAAAAGACTTCCCATTTTCTGGATGCCCTTCGGTCAACACCAACTCAGGTGGGTGGTCTAACTGAGGACGCACACGTTTGACCTGATCTAAGCTCTTGGCATCTGAAATGAGCCACACGATGCCAGAATGATTGATGTTATAGATCAACAAATCATCGGGCAATTTGTTGCATAATGGCACCGTAGAAAGCCCCAACATATCACACGCCAAAAACACCAACACCGATTCTAATCCACCATCGGTAAGCAACCCAATGCGCTGTCCCTTTATTAACCCCGACAACGCAAAACCCGAGGCCAACCGATTGCGTTGATCGCGCAATTGTTTATACGTTATGGGCACATAACGCAATCCTTTTTCACCCTGTTGATCAGACTGCCGCAATACACGCACCGCCGTGCGATCGGCATATTTTTCAAAGCTCTCATTGAGCAAGTCTTTTAGTGTTTGGCTCATTTACCCTCCGGATCAATGTGCGCCAAAATGCGCCGGGTCACCTCGTCAACCACCCGTTTCACCCCGTCCTCACCGTGCTCCGCTGACGCCTCACGTGCATCCACCCCCATTTGCGAGAACAAAGGATCACTGGGGTCAAAACACACTTTGGGGTGCTGCTTTTCTAATGGAGGGGGTTCACCACCAATCCACACCTCAGCGCCACGCCCAGGTGTCAGCGCATCCATATCGACAAATTCAGAAAACAGCGCCAACCCAAACGACGTCTCTTCCTTGGCCGCGTGATCACCTTGAATAGACACCGTATCGTCACAAATTTTAACTTCCGTTCCCCACAGCATCAACACATCAGGGTTCGCCGCTTGAATTTCTGGCAAACACTTTACCAACGTACTCTGCCAGGGATAATGCCCAGCCAAAACCACTATGGCCTTAAAACCATATTCGACCAACTTGCTCACCGTTTCGGTCAAAATAGCAGCATAAGCCGCCTCAGATTGATAAAAAGTCCATTTAAACACATCATGTCCCCCGCCACCGCCCCACCACATCACGGGCAACATCACGCCGCCCGTTTTTTCACCAATGCGTTCACACATGCGCTCTGCTTTGATCCCATCAAAACCCACGGGCAAATGCCACCCATGATGTTCCAGCAACCCCAAAGGCCACAATGCAACAGGTGTCTCCTTTAGAATTGCTTCTAACTCATCGGGTCGCAATTCGATATATTTACGAAAAGACGCCATCTTCACCTCACAATATGGACAAAATAAGTGGTAAGCCTTAAAGATATATAATATAGACGCTGGAGATTCAAGAAAATCATGCCCATCTCAAATGTCCTAAAAACAAAACAAACAACATAAAACACTGTAAATAAAACGCTTAAAATAAGAATTTCCATCATCACAGAAAATACGGGATAAAATCATGTGCCTCATCATCTTACTTGCACTTGCCCTCACAAGCATACAGGCCGACACCTTAAAACTGAAGAATGGCACAGCGTTAAAAGGGGCCTATGTGGGGGGCACGCGTCTGCGCATTCGATTTGAAGTTCAAGACAAGGTTCAACACATTCCCATCGTCGACATCATCAGCCTCACCTTTACGCATTCAGAACAGATCCCAAAACCAATATCACCCGAACAACCCTCGGCAAAACGCACAGATTCACCCCCCCCCCCCACATTCACCCTTCACCAAACCGGGAACCCCACCCTCATCATCCCAGCAAAAACTTCATTATCCATTACCCTCACACAAACACTCAACACCAAAGGTCTAAAACGCGGTGGCCGATTTACAGTCACCCTTACAAAACCTGTCCGTCAAAACAGACGGGTCTTATTGCCCCAAAACACAAAAATATATGGCCGAGTCACACACAGCCAGTCCATCAAATCGGGCACGTCACAACTGAGCTTAGAACTCCACAGCGTCAATATAGACAACCATCTTTATACCCTTACCACAAACCGTATCGAACTGACTTGTGACGGGGACCTCATTGCGGTTACTGCCGGAGAACCGGCCTTTGATACCCAAACCGAATTGGGTGACTTCATTACCCCATCGGGCGAGATCTCTATTCCCGCCCAAACCCCTATACAATTTCGTCTCACGGCCCCGCTACATATCCGCGAATAACAATCCTACTCGGCAGCCACCTGACCTTTTGCCACAGCCTCATCCAATAAAGAAACCGCATACGCCCACAAATCTTTGCTGCCATTTTCAATCACA
>JBLHJX010000353.1:0-4967 GCA_047619225.1 Candidatus Latescibacterota bacterium | reverse complement strand
GTCAAAAGTCCCAACCGCAACGGCCCAACCAAAACCGAAGAAATCGCCGCCTCCAAACAATCCATCGCATGGCTCAACTTTGGTGACAAATTGGGCATCTTCGACTTTACAGGCGACCTCTACTTCTCACACATTCGCAACCAACGCCTGCTCATTCGCGGGGAACGCGGCGAGATCATCAACGACACTGTAGCCTATCTTCAAGATCACAGAACCCCCACCAACCTCTCCTTCACCCGACACACAGCCGGCCCAGAAGGCAACCTCGAAGGCAATCACCTCAAAGGATATCAAATAGGTGGCGAATGGGTCTATACCAACCCCCTCGCACCCGGCGAACTCTCCGACGACGAAATTGCCGTGGGCACCTGCATGCTCAAAATGGCCGAACACGTCAATGGCGGTGAGCCCTTTTACCCGCTTGAAGAAGCCTGTCAAGATCACTACTTGAGCCTTTGTATACAACAAGCTCAAAAAGAAAACCAGCCTATCAAAGTACAAACACCGCCTTGGGCATAAAAAAAACCAATGCGTAACAGTGGGGCTGGTGGATTCAGGGGATTATGACGCGATCGCAGCGAATATTGCCGAAGCAATCTCAATTCGAAAAGGTCTGTTTAAACAACACCTCACTTTGCAGATTTGTGATTTGGATCTGCATAGATGCTTTGTCCTTGGTCAGGGCGGCATCAATGGTGGTCAAAGTTGCCTGCTCCGGTTTCGGACCGCCACCAACAAACTGATGTACTGGCATGTCTGCTGTTGGTGCATCGTGGCGAGGATGATGGGTGTGACCAGAGAGGACCGCTTTAAAGCCCGCGGCTTTGAGTTGTGGCAGCCAGAGTTTGGCACCGAAGCCACTATAACGTGCATAATCTTCAAGCGTTGTGCCGTCTGGTTGACCATCAAGACCGCGCAGTGGGATATGGGCGGTTGCAACTTTGAATGGTGCGTTTTTAATTGCTGCTTGCTGCAATGCGCCTTCCAGCCAGGTGGATTGGTTTTCGCGGTAGGGTTCGTAGGCAGCAGTACCGGCAAAGACGGGATGTTGATCTGGTTTGTCTTCCCCTGTATCAAGTGTGACCAAAGCCAGTGGACCCAAACGAAGGGCTTGGTTATAAGGCAGTTCGGTTGATTCAGGACAGCTTACAAAGCATTTCACTGCTTCACGTGCGCGGGGTCCACGGACGTCGTGGTTGCCATTGGAAAAGATCAATGGGCGTGTGGCAGCCCAAGCCAGCTTCAAATCATTGGCGGGATTGAGCAGGACTTGTTCTGGTGCATCTTCAGCACCAAAATCGTTGCAGGTGTCCCCATTCCAGATCAGCAGATCAGGTTGCAGTTTTTCAATTTGCGCATGCAGGCTGCGCACGGTTTGGGTGTTCCCATGGATGTCGTTGATGCTGATTACCCGAATGCTTTGTGCATTCGGATTTGGCAAGCGCAAGGGATAGATCGGTGTTGACTGCTGCTTGCCACGTTGCAGCTCATAAGCATTTGTATAGCTTAGCGGTTGCGCAACAACACGATAGTAAATGGGTTTGTCAGTTGGCAATGCGTCACTGTGATTGACGCGTATGTGCAGCGCTTGCTTATCGGCGGCAACCAAACCATGGTGACTGGCGACAGCAATAAAGGTCAGATCATCTCTCGCAAAGCCGTACTCAACCCACGCCGTGGCAAGTCTAGAAACTGCAATGCTAACGCCAAAGCTTTTCGCACGGGGATTCTGCACCACAGGCGGGCTGGTGATCAGGGCCTTGCCAGTGGTTTTGGATTCCGATTGGTACGGGGTGTCAATTGCCGCCACGTGACTTAAAATTTCCTTCTTGTCTGGCATCGATTTCTTTGTCATCGAATCGCTCCTCTTATATAGCAGCTTGGTTTCTTGGTTTCTCTGGCTTCTTGGATCAATGCCCGAATTAGTCGATTCAACACCTCAGTATTTCTCATTGCCTTTTTAATTGTATGTTACAACAGGTGAAAAATAAGGCAAGAAAAAAGGCCGATCCGTTAGGATCGGCCTTGAAACATCAACGTGTGTTTTAGAATCACAATTTTTCAGGATGCTTCGTTTCTACCTGTGCCTGCGTATCATTTTCCACACCCACCATCTTCAACCGAATATTCAGCGAATCTCCCAAAATGCCCGTCGCATTTGTCCACGCATCCACACCCATATCTGACAGCTTCACCTTCATATCCGCCGAAAAACCCGCAATTGCTTCGCCCGTTTTTGGATGCGTGCCGCGTCCCAAAATCTTCACCGGCACAGTCACTTCACGCGTCACACCCAACATCGACAAGGTCCCAGTGACCATCAATTTATCACCCCAATTTTCAACTTTGGAACTCTTAAATCGAATCTCTGGGTGCTTATTCAAATCGAAGAAAAATCCAGCAGCCATCATCACATCCTCATTTTGTACTTTGAAGCTATTGGCCTTCACACAAAATTCAATGGATGAATCTTCTACTTGGACCGGTTCATAAACAATCTGACCTTCAAAATTATCAAACGTGCCTTTCACAGGTCGAATATCGTTCTGAACCTCAAATGTCGAATAGTGCGTATCCACCTGATAAGTCGTAGCAAATGCACTTCCCGCAGCGAACAACAAAACCAAAGCACCAATACCTGCCATACGTGTGTGTTTGAATAACATGTAAAACCTCCCAAAATGATATGATCATAAGAAAGCGTATGTCGCTTACCAGTTGCTCTCTCATCTATCAAATGTTATGCCAAACACGCAAGCCATTTCCAAAGCTATTTAAAACAATTAGTTATTAGAATTTCTAAAACAGCATATATTATTCACCTCTCCGGATCACCTCAAACATACACGTTCATAGGCGTATAAAACCCAACACATTGGCGATATGCACCAACACACTTGCCCGAAACAAAAAATCCTTGTACCCTTAAGACTCGCACGTCACATTTCCTCAGGAGCACAAACAAATGCGCTATGCCGACACATCCCGTGGCCGTCCCTTTTCAAAAGACCCCGCCGTTGTACGATTCAACGATCACTATCTCATGTACTATTCCGTTCCCCCCTTCAAAGATGGCCGTGAAAACGATGGCTGGTGTATTGGCATTGCCCAAAGCACCAACCTCGATCAATGGACCAAAGTGGGCGAACTTTTACCCACACAGCAATGCGACCAAAAGGGCCTCTGTGCACCCGGCGCGTTGGTGCGCAACAACCAAGTACACCTCTTTTATCAAACCTATGGCAACGGCCCCAAAGACGCCATTTGCCACGCCGTATCAGACGACGGCATCACCTTTGAACGCAACCCTACCAATCCCATTTTTTCACCCACAGGCAATTGGAATTCTGGCCGCGCCATTGATGCCGACGTCATTCCCTTTAACAATGAACTCCTGATGTACTGGGCCACACGCGACCCCGACATGAAAATCCAAATCATCGGTGTATCGTCCGCCCCGCTCGATTCCAATTACAATCGTGAGCACTGGACACAACGCTGTGATGCACCCATTCTCAAACCCGAACTCCCCTGGGAACAAGAATGCATCGAAGCCTCCGCCGCATTTGAACGAGAAGGTCGCCTCTACCAATTCTACGCCGGTGCGTACAACAACTGCCCGCAACAAATTGGTCTGGCAGTCTCGGACGATGGCATCACTTGGACACGCATCTCAAACGACCCCATACTCCCTGCGGGTGCACCCAACACTTGGAATGCCAGCGAATCCGGTCATCCCTACACTTTTGTCGACGAAGATGACACCATCCACCTCTTTTTTCAAGGCAACAACGACAACGGCAAAACCTGGTATCTTTCTCGTGCCGTTGTCCACTGGGAAAAACCTATTCCACGTATTGAATTATGTGACCAGCCCTAAGAATCGAGAGGGACGTCGAACGACAAAAAAGCCGTGATCCATCGTCCGTGGTCCGTCGTCCATATTATCCAATCCCAACGCCTAATCGATCCAATACTCGAAACTCACTCTATGCTCGAAATCGCATACTTCGTCACCCCCCACGGCTTTGGCCACGCCACACGCGCCGCCGCCGTTATGGCCGCCCTGCAAAACCGCGACCCCAAAATCCACATCCACATCTTCACCCAAGCACCCGAGCGCATCTTCACAGAAACCCTTCCCGGCACATTCACCTACCACAATGTGCTCACCGACCTCGGGCTTGTGCAACTCACCCCGCTCGAAGCCGACCTATCCGCAACCACGCGCCGCCTCGATACCTTCTATCCCTTAGACCAAAACGTCATCAACAAACTCGCTCAACAAGTTCAAAATTGCGCGTGTGTGTGCTGCGATATCGCCCCTATGGGCATCGCCGTTGCCCAACAAGCCAACATCCCTTCGGTCCTCATCGAAAACTTCACCTGGGATTGGATCTACGAACCCTTTGCTTCAGACCACCCAGCATTCACACCCCACATTGCATATTTACACGACCTCTTCCAATCGGCAACCCACCACATCCAAACCAGCCCAGTATGTTATCCCACACCAAACGCAACCACCGTCAACCCCGTCAGCCGCGACAACCGCCAATCCCGCGCCGAAGTTCGCCAAGCCCTCGGTTTATCAGACACATCAAAAGCCGTGATGATCACAATGGGTGGCGTCCCCTTTCAATACACAGGATCAAGTCACTTATCAGACCTCCCCAACACATTCTTTCTCTTGCCCAACAGTGGTGAAACACTGCGCCAAGAAGGCAACCTCATTCACCTGCCACGCAATTCATCCCTCTTCCACCCCGACTTGGTCTTGGCAAGCGACCTCGTCATTTCCAAAGTGGGGTACAGCACCTTAGCCGAAGTGTATCAAGCGGGCACCCCATTTGGGTATATCCCGCGCCCAGAATTTCGTGAATCGGCTGCACTCATCCCCTTCATTGACACACACATGCCAAGTTTATCCATCTCCAATAACGATTTCGAATCCGGCCTCTGGCTCA
>JBLHJX010000352.1:0-4967 GCA_047619225.1 Candidatus Latescibacterota bacterium | reverse complement strand
CCACTTCCGAATGAACGTCTCGCCCGCCTTGAATCGAAACCTGCAATCGCTGAACCAAGTCTTTGGCGCGTAAAGCACTCTCTACAATTAAATTGGCATCGGCGAGCACATCTGGGTCTTTTGAACGCATCTGAATCAACTGTGCATTGCCCAAAACGCCGACCAAAATATTGTTAAAATTGTGTGCCACACCCTGTGCCAACTCCCCAATAGCATTCACGCGCTCAGTCTGAATTTGTTCTCGCTCGATCATTTTGCGATCTGAAATATCTCGAATGGCAGTCACGCGTACCAACCGACCTTCATACGGTAGGATTCGAGCACGTACCTCAATCGGAAACACAGTCCCATCTTTTCGAACCATAGCACTTTCGTAAGGCCCTTCGTGATTCGTTTCAACGTTCTTTTTGACACGCGCTTGAAATTCGGGAGCAACAATTGACAACACGGGTTTATCCAACAGTTCGCCGCGTGTGTGCTGCAACATCTGGCAATATTGATCATTTACGTCGAGAACAATGCCACCTTCGGTAATCACAACACCCTCAAAAGACGCCTCTGCCAATCGCCGAAAACGCTCCTCACTCTCACGCAACTGAAGGGTGCGCTCTTCAACCTCTTTTTCAAGCCGTTGATACAATGGATCATTGTGCTTACTCATACCACACCTTCAATAGGGTCCAAAAGTTCTATATCTAAGGGTTGACGTTCAAGCGCCAGTGCTTGACGTGTAATAGCCAAAAAAGCCCGTTCTTCGGCTGCCCCCATCACCTTCTTCCGCCGCCCCATCACTGTCTTGCCAATGGCCACACCGCGTTGTTCATCATACCGCGTAACACGTTGTCCATCAATCCACGCAAAACTCGGCACAAACTTAGGGCTAATCGATGCAAACACACTGCTACAAAAACCCACCACCGACCCCGTCGGAAAACTAACATTAATCCCTGCTTTGCTATGATCACCAACAAACATCCCCACAAACTGCTCACCCGAATCAACTTCATACCCATTAATAGGCACCCGCACAGAACCATAGGTGTTTTTCAAGTCACTGTTCACGCAATCCGCTGCAATGTTGACCCATTGCCCCACATAACTGTGCCCCAAAAAACCATCGTGCTGCTTATTGGAATATCCCTGTAAAATACTCGCTTCAATCTCGCCACCCACCTTACACACCGGCCCAATGGTCGTGCCTTCGTGCACCACAGCGCCCGGCTGGATTAAACTGCCATCGCCAATATAGGTTGGCCCTTGGATATAACTGTGTGGCATAACGGTCACATTTTCACCAATCCAAACCGGTCCCTCTTCGGCATCAATCACCACACAAGGCTTGATGCGTGTGCCCTCGCCAATAAAAACAGCATCTTCACCCAACAAATAACTACCCGCATCCAAACGCCCAAACATACCCACCTGATTAACGGTCGTCCAATCGTCCACCAAAGCCGCCTCATTGGCCAAAACCAACTCCCAAGGCCAAGACATCAGTTGCACACAACCAGACACATCATGTCGGGGCAACCCCGCCAAAACACCCCGTGTCTGCGCCTCATCTAACATCACATCGGGCAACAATTTTGCGCACAAATCAGCGTGGGCAAAAACACAAGCAATCTGATTGCCCACAACACCCACCCAACTTTGATCGGGCACAGATATATCAGGCAATGCCCGCCAAAGACCCCGACCATTTAACAACAGCGTCTGTTCTGGGCACACACCGTTGACACTCAAAGCAGTCTGTTCGGCAACCACTTCTGACAATTCTGATCGGCACCACAATTTGGGCATATCCCCCGCCATCAGCGAACACACCCGCCCCAGCAAATCACGCATCCCACAGCGCAGTTGAAACACCGCACGCAAATACACCAAAGGCAACAGACGTTGCCAACCCGGGTCTTCATAGATAATAACAGGCGTTTTGATCATGTTACTCCACCGTCACACTCTTGGCCAAATTACGTGGTTTGTCTACATCGTGCCCACGTGCAACCGCTGCGTGATAAGCCATCAACTGCAAAGGAATAGTGGTTAATAGAGGGGACAACATCGGCAAGGTCTTAGGCACCAACAATACCTCATCGGCCAAACGCGTCAACTCTTCATCGCCTTCATTGGCCACCACCACCACCTGACCGCCCCGGCTTTTGACCTCTTCAATATTGGCCACGACTTTATCATACGTGTGATCTCTTGGTGCCACCACCACCACGGGCATCCCCGCATCAATCAGTGCAATTGGGCCGTGCTTCATCTCTGCTGCGGGCATCCCTTCGGCATGAATATAACTGATCTCCTTCAGCTTCAACGCACCTTCAAGTGCCACCGGATAATTCACCCCCCGCCCCAAATACAACCAGTTGTCGCGATCTACCAAACGATCCGTAACTGCTTTCACCTGCGCATCCAACTTCAAAACCTCGCTGACCTGCTCTGGGATCTGTGCCAATGCGTTGAGTATTTCAATAGAACGCTCGGGTGACAGATGCCGTCTCCGGCCCATATCGGCAGCAATCATCGCCAAAACAGCGACTTGGGCTGTAAACGCTTTGGTACTTGCCACACCAATTTCTGGCCCGGCATGTAAATATACCCCAGCATCCGTTTCCCGCGCCATCGAAGACCCTACCGCATTCACCACGCCAAACGCTGTTGCCCCCTTCATCTTCATCTCACGCAATGCCGCAAGCGTATCGGCCGTTTCACCCGATTGGCTGATAAAAATGGCCAATGTGCCTTCTTCCACAATCGGGTTCCGATAGCGCAATTCACTGGCATATTCTACTTCGGTGGGCACACGTGCAAACTCTTCAAACAAATATTCACCAATAAGTCCCGCATGCCAAGCCGTACCACAACCGGTTAACACCACCTTGCGATACTGCGCCAATTCGCGATTGATATGGACCAACCCACCCAAGGTAATTAGCCCCTGTTGCAAATCGAGGCGACCTCGCATGGCATTTTGCAAGCTGGTCGGCTGCTCGTGAATCTCTTTTAGCATATGATGCGCATACCCAGACAACTCAATTTCTTCTAAAGAGATCTCCAACATATCCACATCTTTTTGCAAGGGCTTGGCATCAATTGTACTGGCTTGCACACCATCGGGCCCTAAGGTCACCATTTCATTGTCATCCAAATAAATCACTTGGCGTGTGTGCTCTACAATGGCACTGCCATCGGATGCCACCAACAACTCATCATCCCCAATGCCCACCAACAACGGGCTGCCCCGCCGTGCAGCAATGAGGGTGTGGGGTGCATCCGAACATACCAAGGCAATGCCAAATGTGCCCTGTACATCACGCAAAGCATGGCGTACAGACTCTAATAAATCGCCTGTTTCACCATAAAAGAAACCGATCAATTGAACCAAGGTTTCGGTATCGGTTTCGCTTTGAAATATCACCCCTTGTTTTTCTAAAAAAGACCGAATGGACGCATGGTTTTCAATAATGCCATTGTGCACCAACGCAATCCGACCACTTGCATCCACATGGGGATGGGCATTTTCTTCACTCGGTTTGCCATGTGTGGCCCAACGCGTGTGGGCAATACCAACATTGCCTGACACGGGCTCAAGATCAACTTTCGCTTTCAAATCGGCCACACGACCCAATGCCCGACGTACATCGAGGGTTTTCCCATCTAATACCGCCACACCAGCCGAATCGTAGCCCCGATATTCCAACCGTTGCAACCCCCGAACCAAAACGTCCGTTGCCTGTTTTTTGCCCACATATCCTACAATGCCGCACATGACTTTTCTCCGTTTTCTTTATGATATTTTTACCTTGACCTAACCTACTCAAAGTGACTTAATTATAGGATCTTATCCTACTATCTCCAAACGCTAAAAGAATCAGGAGTACCTATGGCCCTCGCAGCAGAAGAAGTCACCTCGCGTATGAGCGATGACGATGTTGCATTTTATCATGAAAATGGCTACCTCGTCATACCCAACGCCCTTTCACCAGATGAAATTGAATCCCTCCGCAATGAAACCACAGCTATCTGCCGGGGTGATCGTGGAGAGGTTAACAACTTGCCCGATGTGACCTTAAGCGACACCGATGACGACGTAAATCAGCGCGTGCTCTGCATCCACATGATTCACAAAATCTCACACATCATGTATGATGCCCTCGCCCACCCCGTCCTGGCAGAAACCCTCACCCGCATTATTGGCCCCAATGTCAAATGCATGCAATCGATGCTCTTTATCAAAGCCTCGGGCAAACCAGGGCAAGCGTGGCACCAAGATGAAATCTACATTCCCACACGCGACCGTTCCCTCACGGGTGGTTGGATGGCCTTAGATGATGCCACAACAGAAAATGGGTGTCTTTGGGTCATTCCTGGTTCGCACAAACGCGGTATCTTATGGCCCCAACGCGTCCAACACGACAACCGCTTTGACTGCGCCCACGAAACCTTTCGTTTTCCCTATACCGACGACGACGCTATTCCCGTAGAAGTGAAAGCCGGCGCGATGGTCTTTTTCAACGGCTACTTGCTCCACCGTTCATTGCCCAATCAAGCAGAATCGGGCTTCCGTCGTGTCTTGGTCAATCACTATATGAGCGCCGAATCTCTGCTCCCTTGGCGCAATCCAGGTGAGGGCGAACGCATGGGCACTGCCGATCACCGGGAAATTATCATGATCGCGGGTGAAGATCCTTACGCATACAAAGGCACCATACAAAATGGCCACGCCAGTGTAAGATCCACAGGCGAAGGCGGCTGTGGTGATGGTCGGCAAAATTTGAAATCATAGTTCGTTGTCAAATAAAAAACCGGAGCGATGACCTTAAATCGCTCCGGTTTTTTTTGTGTTGTTCTCGATCCGTTGTGAATATGCATCAAGCCTCCAATCCAATTTGTTCTAATTTTGGTGGTGTTGCAAAAAAACCGACAAAAACCATTGGAATGGTCAACGCCGCAAAAACCCA
>JBLHJX010000351.1:0-4987 GCA_047619225.1 Candidatus Latescibacterota bacterium | reverse complement strand
TTGCACTGTATATTGCGTCCACGTTTTGCCATCGTAATAAAACACACCATGCGTTCGCGTGCCTACCCACAAACCACCCACATCATCGGCATACAAACTTTGAATCCAAGCCGTATTCAGCACCGACGGTTCTTTAACATCCATCCAACGCGTGCCATCAAACTTCCGCAACCCCGCCTGCCCACTCCAACTTGTACCATCTGTCGTTTGTGCAATAGCGTAGGGAGAAGGCGGAGCACCTTCGGCTGGGTAATAATGTGTGTGGTTCCACTGCCCATCCACTTTTCTAAAAACAAGTACACCACCATATTGCCCCTTTTGTTCTTTGGGGTTGTATGCACCAAGCCATACCGAAACATCTGGGGTCACATACATAGAACGTAGATTAAAAGTAGACGACAGTTGGGGGAACGACATTTGTACCCAACGCCCATTTTCCAACCGTGCCAAAGTCGCGACATCATTCTGTGAGCCAGCAACCCAAATGGTGCCATCTTGGCTTTCAACAACCCCAGTCAAAGATGTCATCAAACCATCCCTAACATCATATTGCGTCCAAATACTACCACGTTGTGTTATCAATTTATCATTGGCCGTAAACCAATTTGTGCCATCTTTTGATTGACATTGGAATTGCACATCTACAAAGGTTTGCCATCGCTCATCGCCATAATCCATCAAAACAGCATCTTGCCCCAAGCCCGCCATCCACAAATTCCCCTTTTGTGTTTCAAGCAAGCGGAGCCGTTGTGAGGGCAATGGCACAGCAAGGCGATTTGGAATATACACTTTTTGAACACCCTTGTTGAAAGCGAATATATTAAATCCACCCGCCCAAACAACACCATCGCGGGTTTGAATTAGAGAGGTGATCACGCTCGTACCTTTGATCGTGTGAGCAGACCAAACTTGCCCATCATATTGGTAAATGTCACCCCCGCCATTTTTCGCCAACCATAGTGTACCATCTTGCATTTGCTCTAAACGAGGGCCATAGCGCAAAACGAGTCCATCTGATTCATCAAATACGCGCCATTGTTCTGTCTTTGGAGAAAACCGTACGAGCCGCCCATCCCACAACCCCATCCAAAAATTTCCGTCGTGATCTTCTAACAGATCATAAACATCAAAACGTGACACCTGCTCCGGTACCATTTCCCGATGAACAATCACTGTTTGTGTATCTTGACTGCCATATGCAACAAATGCTACAGAAACAGATGACCCTGCCTGTCCAAAAAACCATCGGCGTTTTACTTCTTTACGCCCATCAATGCCAACAATTTTATCTCCAGGTCTTAAACCCGCAGCTTCACCTGGGCTGTTGGGTGCCACATCTATGATAACAGCGGGTACATCACCCCGTGAAGTGGAAAGCCAACCGCCGTCGGCCAAAGCAACCCCAATACCCGCTAACAAGGGAGGAGCTAAAGGGGACGTCATAGACGCATCCCACGGATATTGGGGCACCACAGATTCAGGAACGGCCTTTAATGTAACTTCAGGTGCTATCTTCTTTAAGGTCTCACCATGTGATAGATGCGCAAACAGTACATATTCATCACCCAAAATGCGCAAAGCACCCCACGGCGTTGCAGCCCAAATGCTGCCATCGGATGCCTGCATCAAATCATCAATCGGCCACGGCAATTCTTCATCTTGAGGAAAAATATGCGTCCAATTTTCGCCATCAAATCGTCCAATACCCATGTCTGAGCCTGCATAAACACGACCATCTTTAGCCGTCATCAAAACATTAACGGGCGCATTTGGCAGACCCTCTTGGGGTGTATAAGGCGTCCATACCACCCCATCATAAGATCGCACCCCTTCATTGAGCCCAAACCACATAGTCCCCGTTGAATCTTCGGTCATGCATCGCAACCCCAAACCGTCTAACTCTGGAAACTGACGAAATCGCCAATCTTCGCTGAATGGATCTGCTATTTGGGGCACATAAGGTTCTGCCGCAAAAACCGAACCGATAAGGCACAGCTTCACTACCAGAACACTTAAAAGGGTATAAATGACATTCATAAAGGTCGATTTCATCCAATAAAAAGGTGCAAATCTACCATTGACGAATAAAAACATCATCATTTGGCACAACTTGCATCAACAAAAAGATATCTTCTATAGAACAAGCAAATTTTGAACCTAAAAGTCCAGCAGATAAATTAAGAACCAGGCGATGTGCGTTGACTCTAACTCTGGCAATCCAACAGCACCTTCATCACGGCCCCGCCTGACAACATTTGTTCAAACCCTTTCCCAGCATCGGCCAAAGACAATGTATCGGTCACCAACGCTTTCACATCCACCGCCCCTGAAGCCGCCAACCGAATCGCCCGCTCAAAGTCCACAGGTTCATAAACCCGACAACCGACCAAAGACAATTCGCGCCAAAAGAACTTGTGCAAATCCACTGCAGGTGGGCTGGGGTGAACGCCGACCAAAGCAATCTTGCCACGCACCCGCACCAACTCCGTCATCACCTGCGCCCCAGCAGGGTGCCCACTCACTTCAAAAACCAAATCCACACCCGCGCCATCGGTCCAATCATTGACATAATCAACCAAATCAGTCTCTAGTGGATTCACCGCTTCAAACCCCAAAGACTTGGCCTTTTCAATACGAAAAGGATTTACCTCAGAAATCACCACCTGGGCACCATCCAATCGCGCGGCCATGGCCACCAACATGCCAATGGGCCCACCCCCAATGACCACCGCACGATCTCCCAACTCAACCTGTGCCCGACGCACATCATGTACGGCCACTGCCAAGGGTTCAATCAACGCACCCGCATCATCATCTAACGCATCAGGCACCAAATGCAAACGATCGGCAGGCACAGCCCAATAAGCTTGAAAAGCGCCTGGAGAATCAATACCCAAAAAATCTAAATTTTGGCATATATGCCTATGGCCTCGCCGACAGGCTGCACATGTATTACACCAGACTGTAGGCTCTACCACCACCCGATCGCCCACCTTCACGGGCGTATCGGCACGCACCTCAACCACCTCGCCACACATTTCGTGCCCCATCACCAATGGAATTTGTACCCGCTTATCCATATGCCCTTGATAAATATGTAAATCAGTGCCACAAAGCCCTGCCCGTGCAACTTTAATCAACACCTGCCCATTTTCGAGTGTGGGTTCATCTACATCGCGTAAAACGACCTGCTCGGGCCCCAAATAAACTGACGCTTTCATCTCAACACCTCCTGGATAAAAAAATATGGCATCGCTTTTAAACAGCGGCCATCTAACATGCAGAAAATAAACCAATATACCCTTTAAAACCGTTTTTTTTTGCCCTTGAAAATCACCTCATGTTAGTGTATACTACATGAACTTACAAGAAGCCGACCAACAAGCCATTGGTCGGCTTCTACCTATCTTATCCAAAGGGCTTACTACTTTGCCCCCAATGATAGCCCACTCGGAATGAAGCGTCAACCGAGAAAGCAATGCGTCTATGTCAGATATCTTAAATACATTTATCGCCCTCGACCTCGAAACGACCGGTTTAAAACCCGTTGAATCAGAAATTATCGAAATCGGCGCTGTCAAAGTCGAAAATGGCGAAGTAACCGGTACATTTCAAACCTATGTCAAACCCAAAATGGGCGTGCCCGATGAAATTACGCGCCTAACAGGCATCACGTTAAAAGACGTACACAAAGCACCAAAGATCGAATCGGCTATCGAAGACCTGATAAAATTTACTGGCAATTTGCCCATTATGGTGCATCAAGGCCGCTTTGAAACGCGATTTTTGTCTGAGGCAGCCGGTTTGCCTTTTGGCAGCACCATTCACAGTGTGCGTGACTTGGCCAAAACCGCATTGCCCTGTTTGTCCGATCATCGAGTAGACACACTCACCGATTTTTTTGAGGTTGAAACCGACAGCCCACACAAAGCCCTCCAAGATGCCGAACAACTCGCCGGAATCTACCTCGGTGTGGTCGACACCCTACGCGAAACTCCCCTACGCCTCAAACAACAAATGCTCCAACTCTTACAAGGCACCGATTCAACACTGCTTCCCATTCTCGTTCAATTGGGCAACGAAGGCGTCAAACGCGAAATGATGAAGCCCATCTCAAACAGAGGTGCAGACTTAGACCAACCGCTCTTTAACGTGGGCGGCGAAGAACCCCGTGCCGAATCAGACGACAAACCCACACGCCCCATCGACGTCGAAGCCATTGGTGACCTGTTTAGCGAAACGGGTGCCTTTTCTAAAAACAAAGAAAACTATGAAGTGCGCTACGAGCAAATTGACATGGCCAAAGCTGTTGCCCGTGCGTTTAACAAAGCACATTTACTCGTAGCCGAAGCCGGCACAGGCGTGGGCAAGTCAATGGCCTATTTGGCACCCGCCATTCATCACGCGGTACAAAACAACCGACGCGTTATCGTTTCAACCAACACCAAAAACCTGCAAGAACAACTCTTTTACAGCGACCTACCCCAATTAGACGCATCCCTCAATCTGCCTTTTAGTTATGTCTTGCTCAAAGGCCGCAGCAACTACATTTGCCTCAACCGCTGGAATGCCGCCGTCACCAATGTAGACAGCATCTTTTCAGAAGACGAACGCGAAGGCGCACTGCCTTTGGTCATTTGGGCCGAGCAAACCAAGACCGGCGACATCTCTGAAAACAACGGATTTGACAACAGCCGTTACGCGGGTCTGTGGGCCAAAATATGCTCTGACTCAGGATATTGTCGGTCACAACGGTGTCGCACCAACGGCCGCTGTTTTGCCAACAGCATTCGCCGAGCGGCTCAAAAATCTCACATTGTTGTGGTCAACCACTCGTTGCTCTTTTCAGACATCGTTGCCGAAAATGCGGTCTTGGGTGAATACGAAGACCTCATTGTAGACGAAGCGCACAACATCGAAAAAGTAGCTGCCCAATACTTGGGCAAAGAGCTCAACATCTGGCGCATCAAAAACCTCACCGACCAAT
>JBLHJX010000350.1:0-5034 GCA_047619225.1 Candidatus Latescibacterota bacterium | reverse complement strand
CGCTGACAAATTGGGAGCCAAATCAACCGCCCCACCCAGCGTCCACGCACCCAGTGCACCCCGATCTTCCGAGAAACCCACTTTGTTAAAATCTACAGTCGTATCATAACCAGAAACTTCCAACCCAGTGTCAAAATCTCTATTGCGACCAAACCCGCCTGCAAACACCAAACTCCCTTGATATACCTGATAAGGAATCACAACACCAAGAGCACCAATACGTGTGCTACTCACCTCATACCGTGATGGCGCACCAAAAAACTGCGACTGATTTTCAAATCGCCCGTGTGTGGCTTCCCAATAAACCGTGCCGCGCTTCACCCGCGCCAACCCAGCAGGATTCCAAAACATCCCTGAAAAATCATCCCCAATCGAGACAAAAGCCCCACCCATACCCATTGCGCGACTGCCAATACCCGAGAAACCTTCCAGAACAATCTCCTGAGCATTCGCCATCCCACTCAAAGAAACAATCACAAGAAGGATGCGCAAGACACTCATCTCATCCCCCCTCTTTTTTTGCCTTCTGCCCGTTTTTCCTCTCGTTTTTCTTCTTTAGTCTCTTCTTTTTTCTTTTCTTCTTTTTTCTCTGTCGTTTGTTTACTCGATGTGCCAGAACTCGGCGGTCTTTCTCTTACCGATGGTGTGTTCACACTATTGGTTCGAATCGCCTGTGCCGATGGCGAAGCCCCTTCAAAACCGCCCTGCCTAACTTGAGGGCGCCGACGAACAACAACCTCAGGTTCATTATCCCTATCCCTACTGACCACCGAAGACCCGTACACAACATACGGGATCAGAACCCGAGGTGGATATCGTCGCCACTGCGGGTGATAAACCGAGTTCCAACAAGCCTGATCCCAAGCAAGTTGATACCGGTGCCAAGTGGGGGTACGCGTGTAGTAGGGCCATTGCAAATACGGTTCGTAAGGCTGATACGCCTGAAGCGTCCTAAAATTATACGGATCACGAAGTTCATTTCGACCATAATGATGATAATATTCAAACCGCTGCACCGACACCACATCGGATGGGTTTTCTACACGCGATTGTGCTTCTGCCCGCTCCATGGGTGACCGAACCTGCGTATAACATCCCCCCATCACGAATGTGATAAGGAAAAGGGATATAACACGAGCGCATAAAGTCATAACGGCCACCTCCTGCATGAAGTTCACAACCATCTGATTACCAAACATTACCCAAAAACCCATACATGCACAATCCCACAGAAAAATCACCAACCATAAATCCGATGACCTTGCCCTGGAAACCAAATCATATCAATCATAAAAGAAATGCCTGTGCCCAAAAAGAAACCTACAATAATGCCATAGAAAAAGGGCTCTGCCTTGCGGTAGAGGGCAATGCCCCCAAAACGCAAAATGAGTGACTTGGCTGCCCAAGCAATAAAAATGGAGAAAAATGACAAGCGCACAGGAAGCGTAAATGCCACCGGAAAACCCAGGGGATGCAAAGGCCACCAGTTGAATCGATACCGCATAAATGTGACAGCAGCCATCGCAACCATCCCGCCCAACATCACCCCCAACTTATCCCATCCCACATCAAATGGGTTGCGCATCTTGCTCACCATAGCATCATAGGGGACCAAACTGCCCCCTCTAAAAATCCAATCGCCATAATTATACGCCCCGTGTGTATACCCCATACGCAACGTATATCCCATAGAGGTGATCACCCCAATAATCAACGCCGAAACCACCGCTGTTACAACGGCGCTCCGGCGCAGTTTAAGCACATCACTCAATTTGGCAGCATGAGCCGCAGCAGGCATAAAAAACGATTTCACATCACAAAACCACGCATATGACACAGACAAAGCAGCCATACTCACAGGCGAAATGGCCGTCACGCCCAAGGTATAAACAGTGAAATGTTGGGCAATCATTGGACCTCGTAAAAAAACCAAGCCCCCTTCAATCACAATACGCGTGACACCCAAATACAAAACAAACACCGCAAACAAAAAGACCACCACCACCAACGCCGACATTCCCGATGCAATAAGAAAAGCCACCACATAAATAAGGCCAGCAAACAAACCAAACACCGCCACCCGATAGGACAACAACTCACCGCTGTCATCCACCTCGGGCGCACGCCCAAAGGCTTTGCCAAACACGTCTTTTAAATGCGTGCGTGCCATCCAAAGCCCCCAACTCACCAACACAATAAACCCACCAAAACCCTGCCAAGCCATCACGGGTGATGACGAACAGTAGTTATCACCCTTACCCACTTCAAAACCAAAACGATTCGTCACCGCCAACTGCGCAAGACCTAATAAATGGAAAAACCAAATACTAAAAGCCACATCCAAATTGATCAAATAAGCAAAGCCAATAAGGGGAAAATAAATATTCAGGCGCATCGCAGGCGCATCGCGCAGTATATTCACTTGGTTTTGCAATGCAATAGCGGGAAAAGTGGGTTGAAAATATCCAATGATATTCCATAAAATAATGACCATCGGCAGCGCAAAACCCATCCAAAACAACTTGCTTCGCATAAACACAGGCAACAACCCAGGTTCATCAGATCCTTCTATCATCGTCAGCGGAATTTCTGCCAGAGGAAAAACAACACGTTCATTATCAATCCACTGCCTGCGCAAAATGGCCACCGTGCAAAAACACACGGCCATGAGGGCAGCAAAAAAACCGACCCACCAAAACAAGGGCGGCATCCATATATTCCACGGAATGGATTGTCCTGTAGGCAAGCCTTCAAAAAACCACGTCATGGCACCCGTTTCATTTGACGGGATCAACCACCCCGGCAAATTGGGCTGCATATATTCTCCCCACCCATTTTCTGTTGTGGCATTGTAATAGGGTGATGCAATGGTCGAAATCAAATATCCTGTGAGTCCAAATGTTGGAATCGTAGAACCAACCAAACCCATCACAAAGGCCACGGCCAACTCACCCGGTGTCAACCCCGCGCTTGGGCGAATAGACTTTAACACGGGGTTCAACACCAAAACCGCCAGAATAAATGGCAGCATCACCCCAAAGGGCAAATAATCACACGCCATCAATGACGAATGCAAAATATATTTCGCATACGGTGCGCCCACATTCACAAACACCACCATCGACGCACCCAACAGCATCGACCGCACCGTCAAATCACGGCGATGGGTTTCTTCACCTACCTCTTGATATTCATCTGCCAACAAAGCCATAAACGCACCTTTGGTTTTATCACTTTCAAACCTTAATTTTCACGTTCCTTTTTCCTTCTGACCAGCCCCTACCCCATAAGCCACAAAAACAAACTCTTCCCCAAAATCAACTGAATCCCCGACACAAATAAAATCCCATATACAATCCGATTAAACCACACATCCGTAAATCGCTGATTTAAGAAAATACCCAACTTCACGCCCACAAAACTCAAAGGCGACAAAATCCCAATGGTCACCAAATGTTTCATGCCCAAAATATCCAAACCCAAATATGGAATCAGCTTAATTTGATTGATTACTGCAAAAAACATGACCGTCGTCCCCACAAACAAACGCCGCTCCAACTGTTGGGGTAACAAATAAATAGTTGCAGGTGGGCCACCTGCGTGTGCCAATGTAGATGTAAAACCCGCAACAGCCCCCATAATCACACCCTCAGCTGCATGGGGTTGGCGTTTTGCCAACACCCCCATAATCATCGCCCGGGTTGCCTGGAACAATACAAATAACAAACTCAACATGCCCAAACCAATCTGCAACATCCGCTCATTTTGGCTAAAATAACCAAAGAAAAACGCACCAACCCCAATCCCAATAACAGCACCCGGCAACATCAGCTTCACACTGCGTCGATGAAATCCACCCCGATAATGCCACACCGCAAACACATCACACACAATCAAAAGCGGCAACAAAATAGCCGCCGCATCTGCCACCGAAATCACCAAAGCCAGCAATGGCGTAGCCACAATGCCTACCCCACCACCAAAACCTGCCTTCGCAATGCCAACAAATACCACAGCAATACCCGCGATCAGCCAAAAATAAGTTGGGTAATCAGGAATCATAAAAGCTCCAGAAAGAGAAGACGAAAGAAGGAAGACAGGAGAGTCTCATCTCCCTTCGCATGAACAAAAATACCCCCAAAAATCAGCCACTAACATATCACATTTACAGAATTTAAGCCATCCTAAATTTTCAAATGAGGAACCGTTTTTATACCTACGCGTTCCATAACTGATCTGCAGATCTCCCAAACAAATGATATTGACACCAAGAAAACCAAGAAGTATCATAAAAAACCGCAAGAAGACCGGTTAAGGCCTTTTTCGCATTTACTGACAACGGACCGCTTGATTTGGAGGAAATGAATGAAAAAGATTGTGATCGCGTTGTGCATATTCATTGCAAGTGCAAGTATCAGTGATGCTCAGCAATCAAACACAGAAGCCGCCGATTTTGACGGCAGCGGTCGGGTCGATTTTCCCGACTTTCTCATTTTTGCAGGCGGCTTTGGCAAATCAACCAGCGATATCGGGTTCGATGCCCGTTTAGATTTTTCAGGCAACGGTACCGTTGACTTCCCCGATTTTCTTGTCTTTGCACAAGCCTTTGGCACCTCTCCCAATGACCCACAGAATGTGCTCCTTTACATTGCCGATGTGACAGGCAGCCGAGTCGCAGTCTTAGACATCGCCACCAACCTGCTCGACCCTTCACGTGCACTCATAGTAGACCAACCCCGCGGCGTGGCTCTGTCTACCAGTCAGGTATATGTCGCTGCCATCGACACCTTTTATGCGTTTGACAAAAACAGTGGTGCGGCCACGTTTGCAATCCCCCTCGATCCCATCATTTCAACAAGCGGGGGCCGTGAAAGTCGTGGTGGATTCCGTGTGGTGCTCTCCAAGGATCAAAACACCGCTTTTGTGACAGAAGAAGGCATAGGCTGGGTCGAAGTATTTGATCTCAATGCCAAAACCTCAATCACACAGATCCCCGTAAGCAACTCGCCCAGCGGCATCACAGTCTCACCAGAC
>JBLHJX010000349.1:0-5049 GCA_047619225.1 Candidatus Latescibacterota bacterium | reverse complement strand
CAAAGCCTTGTTGACAGGTTTCTGGTAATTCGTTTAAATTACAGACGCATACAACGAATATCAATAAAAAGAAGATGGTGAATCATTCGAACAGGGTCACAGATATACACGACGCGCGTGGCGCAGAGCGTTCACAATTAGCCTGCTTTGCACTTCGCAGTTTTATTCGTATTCATCTGTGGTTCCAAAAGATTTTAAGTTAGAAACCTGAAAGGAAACGCCCAATGCTTAACAAGTTCAGCTCTCAAATCACTCAAAAAAAATCACAAGGTGCATCTCAAGCCATGCTTTATGCCACGGGTTTAACCCGAGAGGATATGGCCAAACCTCAAATTGGCATTGCCTCCGTTTGGTACGAAGGCAACTCGTGTAATATGCACCTCAATGATTTGGCAATCGAAGTCAAAAAAGGCGTGACCGAAGCCGGAAGCGTGGGTATGCGCTTTAACACCATTGGCGTGTCCGACGGCATCTCGATGGGCACCGATGGTATGTCCTATTCACTCCAATCGCGCGACCTCATTGCCGACTCCATCGAAACCGTGATGGGTGCCCAATGGTATGACGCCCTTGTTGCCCTCCCGGGATGCGACAAAAATATGCCGGGTGTCGTGATGGCAATGGGCCGTCTCAATCGCCCATCACTCATGGTTTACGGTGGCACCATCAAACCCGGCTGTGCCCTCATTCAGGGCGAAGAACGCAAACTCGACATCGTCTCGGCCTTCCAAAGTTATGGCGAGTTCATCACCCAATCCATCAGCGACGCCGAACGCCAAGATATTGTCGAACATGCCTGTCCTGGCGCAGGTGCCTGTGGCGGTATGTATACAGCCAACACAATGGCCAGTGCCATCGAATGTATGGGCCTCTCATTGCCCTACTCGTCCTGCACACCCGCCGAAGACCCCGAAAAAATTGCCGAATGCATTCGCGCAGGACACACCGCACAAGCCCTCTTAGAAGCCGACTTGAAACCGCACGACATTGTTACCAAACAATCCTTTCTCAACGCCATTCGCTTGGCCATCATCACGGGCGGTTCAACCAACCTCGTGCTTCACCTACTGGCAATGGCACGCGCCTTCGACGTGGATCTTCACATTGACGAATTCCAGAAAATGTCCAACGAAACACCCTTGCTCTGCGACCTCAAACCATCGGGTCGCTACGTCATGGAAGAGTTACACAAAATTGGTGGCACACCTGCCCTCATGAAAATGCTGCTCGATGCCGACCTCATCGACGGCGATCAAATGACCGTCACAGGCAAAACCATTTCCGAAAACCTGAAAGACATTGCCGGTATCCCTCCCTATGGCACCGACGAAGGCCAACAAGACATCGTGCGCCCCTTTGACAACCCCATCAAAGTCACTGGCCACATTCAAATCTTACGCGGCAATCTCGCACCCGAAGGTTCTGTGGGCAAAATCACAGGCAAAGAAGGCGAAGTCTTTGAAGGCGCAGCCAACGTATTCGACAGCGAAGAAGACATGCTCGCCGCACTCGAACAAAACAAAATTGAAAAAGGCAATGTCATCATTATTCGCTACGAAGGCCCCAAGGGTGGCCCCGGTATGCCAGAAATGCTCACCCCCACATCGGCATTGGCTGGTGCGGGCCTGGTGAATGACGTGGCACTTATCACAGACGGCCGTTTCTCGGGTGGTTCACACGGTTTCCTCATCGGTCACGTGGTACCCGAAGCCATCGAAGGCGGTCCCATTGCCCTGGTCAAAACAGGCGACAAAGTCACGATCGATTGCAAAAATGGCGAAATCAATATGGACGTCTCCGACGACGAACTCGCAACCCGTCGCGCCGCTTGGGTCAAACCCCCTTACCCAGCCAAAAGAGGCACCCTTTACAAATACATCAAAAGTGTAAAAACCGCCTCTGAAGGCTGTGTAACCGACGAATAGCGCAACTCTAAATTGCCAACTAAAAAGGGATCGCAAATGCGATCCCTTTTTTTATTTCCAATCTGCTGGCGATTCCAACTCGCCCAACACACACCGCCGCACCCAATCCAATCCTTGAATTACCAACCACCGACGAATGTGATCACTGTCTTGAAATCGCCGACTATCCACGCACAACCGCATATCGTTAGGCCCGTGAATCGCCATAAACGTTCCATCGTCTTCAAACGGCCCCAGCATTGCAAATCCAATTCCTCCGTCCGACGCAACGCATTCGGCCATCGTTTCTGCCAAAACGCGGTGATCATCTGTCGCCACAGAAAGGCCAATGGTCTTTAAGGCTTCATGCAAATCTGAGGGATGCATATCCATTGCGATCACATCACCACACCCATTTTCTTGCATTTCCCGCACCAACTGTCCATCTGTCAGTGTATCGATCACACTTAAAGTCAAACCGCGTTCCTTCAACAAGCCACCCACCACTTCGGCCACCGTCTCTTTGCCCAAACCATAAATGGCCACACCCAATCGCTTGCGCAATTCGGCCTCCATCGGCGCAATCAACGCCTCGGCTTCTTCCTCCGTATCTGCCTTGGCCGTAATCCGCACATCCGTCTGCCCTGCGTGTGCCGCCAACCCAACCGTCGGGTTCGATTCGGTCATCAAGTCACCAATAGAGCGATCAATATTGCTCTCACCCACAGCACACGTGCGCAACACACGCACCTTCATCACCTTGCGCCCACCCATCCGATCAATCAAAATGGGAATCACCACATTGTGCAACATATGCTCCAACTCTCTCGGCACACCCGGCAGCGAAATCACAAACCCGCGCCCATTCACATCTTCACTCAAAAAACAAGGCGCCGTGCCCACAGGGTTCTCCAACGGTATCGCACCTTCGGGAATATAAGCCTGACGCTTGTTATTCTCAGCCATCGGTCGACCAAAATTTCGAAAACGCGCGGCAATCTGCCCTTCCAATTCATCACTATACACCAGCTTGCGCCCCGTCGCCTCGGCAACCGCCAGTCTTGTCATATCATCCACCGTAGGCCCAATACCCCCCGATGTAATCACCACATCCGACCTGTCCAACGCCAAATTCAGCACATCTACCATCCGCTTTTGATTATCACCTACGGTCGTTTTATACAATAGGTCCATGCCAATATCGCGCAACGCTTTTGCAAATAAATTGGCATTGGTATCCACAATCTCGCCCAACAACAATTCCGTACCAATCATCACAATCTCTGCCTGCATACCTGCCTCCTCTACCCATTTTATGAAATTTTGTTAGACTTATTGGAACCCAACCGTAAGTTTGGGGGTCTCACAAAGGTAAAAGAAAAAAGAAAGAAGAGAAACGGAAAAAGAAACGTCGAATTTAAAATCACAAAGCGCGAAGCGCGAAGATTTAAACGCTCTGCCCCTTACGCTCCGCCTCTTCCATCATACTTTTACAATCCGCCAGACCAAAAACAACAAACAACACAGGCACACATGACCCATTCAAGTATCGCACTCGCCGTTCAAAACCTCACGCGCACCTACACCAGTGGTGGCAATCCACTCACCGTTCTCGACAACGTCTCTTTCGACATTCCCACAGGACAAACATGTGCCATTGTGGGCCCATCGGGCAGTGGTAAAACCACACTCTTAGGCCTTTGTGCCGGATTAGACCGCCCCACCTCGGGCACCGTCACCCTCAATGACATTGCCATAGACATACTTGATGAAGACCAACGCGCTGCTGTGCGCAACCAACACGTCGGATTCGTCTTTCAAAGCTTTCAACTCATCCCCACACTCACAGCAGTCGAAAACGTCACCGTACCGCTTGAACTACGCGGCGAATCGGACGTCGCAGACCGTGCCACAGACCTACTGTCCCGCGTGGGTTTAGGAGATCGCCTCGACCATTATCCCACCCAACTCTCAGGCGGTGAACAACAACGCGTCGCCATTGCACGTGCCTTCATCAACCAACCCAGCATCCTCTTTGCAGATGAACCCACCGGCAACCTCGACGACGACACCAGCCAAACCATTGTGGATCTGCTCTTTGATCTCAACCGTGAATTGGGCACCACACTCATCTTTGTCACACACGACCTCGACCTTGCCAGACTCACCCAACGCATCATTCGCCTACGTGGCGGCGAAGTCATATCCGACGAAGCAACAGCAAATTACCTGGAACAACAAAGTCACTTAGAATAACCAACACCTTAACACAACGTATAATTTTAGCAAAGCCACTCAACCCTTTCATGTCTTCGCTAAAATTACTCGCGCCGCTCATTGTAGGCTGTGCCTGTGAGATCAACCGTTCCTACCCAAGCCCAGAATCATCTTGCTCCGAGTTTCTAATCTATGGATCGCATCATCAAACCCAAATTGCCCCATTATCCATCCGCCTTATTCTCTTCCTGGCCGTGGAAAATGGCCTGGCGCGACAGCCGCACCTATCGCCAACGCCTGGCCCTCTTTCTCTCATGCATCCTACTCGGTGTAGCAGCCCTCGTTGCAGTACGTTCCCTTGGTGACAACCTCAAACAAGCCGTTGATGACCAATCACGTACCCTATTGGGAGCCGACTTGGTCGTGAACAGCCAACGCGCTTTCACCGACGAAGTCAACGCACTCATTGATTCCATCGGTGGCGAGCAGTCTCGCGAAGTACGCTTTGCGTCCATGGTCTACTTTCCCAAAACCGATGGCACACGCTTAGTACAAATTCGCGCATTGGAAGGCAACTTCCCCTATTATGGCACATTCGAAACAACGCCTTCCCAAGCTGCAACCACATTCCAAAAAACGCGTACAGCACTTCTCGATAACGGTTTGCTCCTTCAATTTGGCATTGAAATTGGCGATTCTGTTCGCATTGGCAACCATACCTTTGTCATTGGCGGTCGCATCAAAAAGATTGCTGGCGAAGCAATGGCCTTTTCCACTGTTGCCCCAAGGGTTTATATCCCCCTATCCGATTTAGAAAAAACAGAACTCATCAAATTTGGAAGCCTCGCCAACCACATCACCTACTTCAAATTGGATGAGGGTGCCAACGTCAACAAGGTCGAAAAACGCTTCAACCCATACCGAGAAG
>JBLHJX010000348.1:0-5072 GCA_047619225.1 Candidatus Latescibacterota bacterium | reverse complement strand
GGCCGTAAAATAGACCACATATTTAGACACATTAATGAACAACCCGTGTACAGTAATAGAACGTTTATGATCTCGAAAAATGAATTTGAGTGGCCCCCAATTCGAATACACCACCAACCGGCTGATCACTTGCACAGCATCCATAAAATATTTGGCAATCACGCCAATCACAAAAATGATCAGAACCCGGAGTAATTTATCCTGTAAATTCTCTGTAGAAACATTAAAAAGGTCAGTCATAAACTGCGTCACAGACCCCATCGCCTGTCGCGCTGCAACAGTGTCTACCAGCCCAGGCACGGTTGCTATCTGGGCATGTATACCGCCTGTCCAAACCAAAAGAAATACCAAGATACCCATTGCATTTTTCAATCTCATGCGTCCACCTTGCCTTCTCACAAGAACAAATGATTAAATAAAATAACAACCAACCAAAACAGTCAGAAAAGGATCTATATGCACGCCATGAGCCTCCCTCTAAATGTTTACGTTTCAAACTCTTCATCAGCATCTTTACGAAACAGTTGAAGCGGTAAGGATGCCAAGCTGCGAATGCCTGCAGCGGGTGAGAATGTACGTACGGGTAATACAACCGCATTGACAAGACCTTCTAAGACCTCGCTCTCTGTCACTTCTCCTTCTTCTTTGACCCGGGCCAATCGATTCAAGGAATAAAGCCCAATTAAAAATGCAAAACCAAATAAAAAATCCAATGCACGAAAATTCAGCGCATAAACCGACAGTTGGCGCGTTGGGTCAGACCAATTCAGTGACAACGATAATTCTCGAACGGCAAAAAAGTCGGCAATCACTCCCCCAACAAGTGGCGCAATGGCACCCGTTGTGGCAACAGACAAACTAAACACGGTCATATAGGCATGCGATTTCCCATGGGGCGAAAACTTTAATGCAATATTGGTAGAGGCAAGGCTCACGCCTGCTGTAGAAATACCACTCAAAATATGAATCGCAAACAACATGGGAAAAGTCCATGCATGCGGTTCTGGCAATGTGGTAAAACACCATGCCAAAATAGAGAGCAAAAACAGAGGCCCACTCACCAACAAAACTGATTTATTGGAAAACCGATCTGCCAACTGCCCCCAAATGCGCAAAAACAGCAAATTGGAAAGCTGGCTCACCATCGATAAAACAGTCACCCAAAACAACGAGATATGGACGCGATCAAGCATATAAATAATAAAAAACGGCCCTGCCATATTTACAGCAAAACTCCAAATGCCAACAAAACCCAAAAGGTGTCTAAAATTGCCATCTTTGAGAGGCAGCGAGAGCAAGTCGATTAGGGATACATCTGGCCCTCTTTCTAAGGTCTGCTCAGGAACGCGCGCAATGGCTACCAATTCGACCAGCCCAAACAGCAAGCCTAACAAAAATAGCATTGAATAGGCATAAAGCGCCTCGTCGGGAAATTGTTCTCCCCACCATCCAACAAAATATCCGCCTGCCAATGTAAGCGTCAATCCCAGCGCCGTTCCCAAAGCCAACCGCCGCGAAAATACCTGCCCCATGCGATCCGACGGCACCGTATCTCTCAACAAAGAATTCCAACTTGGAAGACACACAGCCATTGTCATGCTGGCCAACCCCAGCCAAAACAACAAAAACGAAACGCCCTGATCGACAAACAAGACGGGAATCAGAAGAATGAAAACCCACAACAGTCTCGAAACCCCCGAACTGATAACCGTAATGCCTCGGCGTTTTCCAAACTTTTGGACCAAATAAAGTCCGGGAATTTGCATTAACTGACTGGCAAAACCTATGGTTGCCAACATACCGATTTCATAATTTGACGCCCCAATGGCCAAGGCAAACGCGCTTAAAAAAATGCCCCCCTGAAGCGCACCCGTCGCCATTGAGCACACGCCATTAATGGTAAGCAGCCGAATGCCGCGTGCCGTATCGTTTGCGTCAAGTCTTTCCTGTGTTTCAAAAATCCCAAAAAGCAACCGTCGCGAGAGATCTTTTAATCCCATCTGCTATTACCCCAATTTTTCCGTGTATAAATGGTGCTCAACACTCAATACCACTTCCGCCCCAAATCATAAGTTAAACCAAGCGTCAAATCCCAACGGTTTGCAACACCATCAATAGGCACAGCACCTATTCTGTTCACACGATATAGAAAATTATTTTGCCGAATCGACAAACTCAAGCTCCCAGCCAAGGGAAACATGAGTGTATTATAGTTTTCTACCGAAACAACACGCCGATCTGTTGCACCAAAAAAAGTGCGCACCCGTGATCGAAATTCTCGCTTCCCCCCAAATGCCTTTTTAAAATCAAGCCCCACTTCAAAACCCAAATCGGTTTCCTCACTTGTGATATCTCGCTGACCACGGGCGCCCAACCGAACGATAACTGTGTTTTGAAATCGGCGTTGAAAACCCGTGCTTCCGCGCACGAGTTTTGGACGCTGTCCATCTGTTTGCCCCACTGTGGTACTGTATCCTGCCGAGACAAAAGGGTCTGCAGCAAACTTTGTGGTGCGATAATGGTACGTCAAATCTGTTTCAATCTGATCTTGAGACCGTTCCAAATCGCCAAAAGTTGTTCCAATTTGGCCAATGGCCAAACGCTGACCCAAAACAAATACCTGCTTCCCCAAGTCTCGAGCAAGCAACAAATTAAGGGTTGCGTTCCAGGTCAAAGCAGTCTCGCCACTCAAAAACGAAACCTTTTCTTTTTGCGCCCGATATGCCAGTGTTGTTTGATTAACATGGTTGCGATTAAACGCACCTTCTATACCCCATTTTGCGCGCCAAATAGCCTCTGGCCCACGCGAGTTAAAATCATTTGGGCGCAAAATACGCAGTGTGTCCTGCAGAGCAGCCACCACCAAACCCTGCAAAGTAACGCCAGTATGGGCAAGATCTTTTCCCTGCGTAAATATCGTATACCCATCACCACCATTGGCCAAAAAATCACTCACAACCACCCGATAGGTTTCATCATTTTGAAGCGGGCGCCTGTTGATAACATTCCCTTTGACGTTAAAACCTGAAAAAACCAAACGTGCTTCTGCACGAGAGGCTCGCTGACTCTGATCGGCAAGTGCCTTGAGCTGTGTGCCCGTCAGTGTCATTTTCACAAGCCGATTGTCAAACCGAATCAATTGATCTACCCATGCCCCACTCAAAGGTTTTCCCGACGGCACCTTGTTCAGTGCCCCACGGTTCAAAATGCCCACTTCACTGTGCGTATGTAAACGCATAAGCCCTGCCACAACCTCACCTTGTGCCTCTAAAGTCTCTGCCTCAACTTGACCCATAGGTTGCTTTGCAACTTGATCATAGCGCTGTTTCAACTGGGCAACCAAACGACCCGTTTCAAAATCTTCAGGAACGGATTGATCAATCAGAATCTGCGCGGTCGAAACATTTTTCACCTGAAACCTACCGTCAGAACTTTCAGACAAAAGCAAATCCACACGCCCAACATAAAACCCATAACCTGGTGTAGAAACCACAGCGACACCATTGTGCAGTTGCATCAAACTGGGCACACGGTCAATTTGATCAAAATTGCTGAACCCACCAGCCACCACCAGATCCACACCAGTAGTCTGTCGGGCAAAAGAAAGTGCGCTGGCCTCATTCATGTGGACCAGCGCAATAACACATACAGCACCTTGCTCACGCAAGGCCTTAGCGGAAATATCTGCTGCCTTTACTGGGTCTGTTAACGCAAACCCTATCATGTGCTTGGGGTCAATCCGTTCCTTTTCGCCAAGACCCAATACCCCCAACACGCCCACCGAAAGATCACCCACCTGCACCATCACATGCCCTGGTAAAGGAGGGGGTCCACTGTCTTTGCGCGATATATTGGCAACCAACATTGGAAAACCCGCTTCAGCACCACGCAGTTTTAACACATCCCATCCCAAGGACACATCGTGATTGCCAGGAACCATCGCAGCATAATTTGCCCTACGCATTGCAGCAATCATTGTAGCGCCCTGGTCAAGCTGTGATAACCCATTTGGGCCCAACACATCGCCTGCATCAAGAACCAGAGTCGGACCAGCCCGTGTGATGCTGCGAATCATCTCCACACGGGCTGCCATACCACCGCGTCCATCTCGTTGAATGAGTTGGCCATAAATGTCATTGCTGTGAATGACTGTAAGCTGTCTGTCTTCTGCCCACACACAAGAGCATATCAGCAGACATCCTGCCCACACACCCCATCGAGCAAGGCCTATCATACCACATCCTCAGATTCTTTGTGATCAACAATCAGGGCTTGAACATCCTTAAATGCCACGTCCCCACATATTGCCGCAGCTTTAACCACATCGGCAAGGCTCAAGGCATCCTGTGCACGCCATTGGATCAGTGACGCACCAGGTCTTTCAATTGTTCTCACCCCATGCAAAAATGCGGTATCAACAGGCCACACACCAAACCGTCGTGTCCATCCTAAAAAACCATCCCCACACACATCACATCCATTGGCATCAAAAACGTGTGTTGTTTCTTCGCCCAATAATATGCGTTCATCAGGTTTTGTTTCGCGAGCTATTCGACAGTGTACACACAAACGTCGCAATGTTCGACGTTCAACACCGCCTAAGAGCACGCGCGCCAAACCTTCTTTATTGACACCCAAATCGACAAGATGCAGCACGGCTTCAATAAAACCAGCCACCCGAACCTGCGCCACCACCATAGCGCCGCTCAATACCGTTTCTATAAGCGCATCGGCTTCAGCTTTATCCCGTACATCATCAAAAATGACCACATCTGGACGCATCCCCAAAACCGTCTCCATCACAGATTCAAATTCCAACGCATCACCAATTTTCAATTGTACCAGTATTTCAGACCGATAATGCACACGGTGTTCCAGCGACACCACCAACCGCCCCTCTTCGGCCAAGGTGTTTGCCAGTGCCAAACGATGCCGATCTGCCTGCGGATCTGCAGCACCTGCAGCAATCAATAAACCTGGCTGCCCAGTTAACAACTGTGCCATCACATCTGCCTGCAATGGCGTATATCCCAAATCAACAAGGTCTGGCTTTTGATCTTCGGCATAAAAAT
>JBLHJX010000347.1:0-5094 GCA_047619225.1 Candidatus Latescibacterota bacterium | reverse complement strand
TTCAGCGGATGAAAATGCAAATGCTGTTTGGTGCGGGTGGTAATATCATCAACTTATTGAGCAATACGGTGGTTTTGTGGTATGGGGCTTCCTTGGTCATTAAGGGTGATTTGTCGGTCGGTCAGCTTATGGCATTTAATGCCTTGATTGGTAATGTGATGGGCCCCATCATGGGATTGATTGGTATCTGGCCTCAAGTGCAAGAAGCGCGTATCGCATTGGATCGGTTAAATGATGTGTATGACACGCCTATGGAAGACGCACGGCAACAAGGACAGGGTCTGATGTTGAAACAGGTTGAAGGGCATCTTCGTTTTGATGAGGTATTTTTTAGATATGGTGTTGGTTCGGATGAACCGTATGTGTTGAACAACATTGATTTGGAAATTGAACCCGGTCAAAAAGTTGCGATCGTCGGGCGCAGTGGTGCAGGCAAAACGAGCTTGGTAAAATTGGTATCGCGTTTGTTTGATCCCTCTGAAGGCCGCGTAACCTTAGATGGCATGGATGTGCGAGATTTTGACCCCAGCTGGTTGCGACGCCAGGTAGGCATGGTTATGCAAGAGCCGTTTTTATTTAGTGGTACAATTACAGAAAACATTGCCATTGGACAACCGGATGTGGATATGGATCACTTGATGGAAGTTTCAAAACTGGCATGTGTACATGATTTTGTGAGTGATATGCCATTGGGATATGAAACAAAAGTGGGTGAGCAGGGCGTGGGTTTGTCGGGTGGACAGAGGCAACGGATTGCAATTGCACGGGCACTGTATCACGATCCTAAAATTTTGATCTTTGACGAAGCAACCAATGCTTTGGATACAGAATCTGAGCAAGCGATTCAGGCGAACTTAGATTTTTTTTTAGAAAATCGCACAGCATTGATTATCGCTCATCGATTAAGCACCGTGCGTGATGCCGACGCCATTGTGGTGTTGGACAAAGGGCACATTGTTGAAGTGGGTAATCATGAAGAACTGATGATGCAACAGGGTTTGTACTATCATATGTGTAGCCAACAATTACAAGTGGTTTAATCATTTATAGAGGAGGAAGTGATGGTGTATCCAAATTTAAAACAGTCTGTTTGGTTGTTGGTGTTGTTCTACTTGTATAATATCGCTTTGGCTATTCCGGTTGCAATTGTAGGCGCTATAATTGACCAACCTTTACACACAAACTCTTATACCATAGGGTTTTTGTCATTGGTGAGTTGTGCGTTGGTTCTGCGCTATGTGTTGCGTCGCACAGAGGGCACGTGGTCTGATATTGTGCCTTTAAAAGGTGTTTCGTGGCACCTGCTGTTTCCGCTTGTATTATCAATTGTTGGATTGCTGATTGTGATTTCCGAATTGGGTAATGTCGTGATGTATGTCATTCCAATGCCCGATATGTTGCAGAATGTATTTCAAGAACTATTGGGCAAAAAAACTTCCTATATATCGGCCTTTTTTATAGCGGTGGTTCAAGCACCGCTTACAGAAGAAGTATTTTTTAGAGGTATCATTTTAACCGGCTTGTTGGCGCACTGTTCTCAATCTAAAGCGATTGTTTGGTCGGCATTTTTGTTTGCCGCATTTCATATGAACCCTTGGCAATTCCCAACGGCCTTTTTATTGGGGCTTGCGTTTGCCTGGTGGGTTATTCAAACGGGATCTTTGTTGCCTGCAATTGTGGGGCATGCGTTGAATAACTTTTTTGCAGTAACATTTGCGCGTTTAGAACTTCCAGGTTTTTCGACAGATCTGAGTGTTGTGACGTTCCAACCGTGGTGGTTGGATATATGTGGGGTGATTTTGGCTGCGGTAGGTTTGTGGTGGTTTTATCATATGGCAAATGAGGAGGAAACCCAAGAGATTGCAATCGAAGCACAGCCTGAACAGGTAGGTGCATAATGGCAGAACCCCTTTTGCATACATCGACAGAGACTCAGCCTCCTCGCCTTCAAGCGATCAGCCGAAGGCAAGATGTGGATGATCCGGCAGATGAGGTCTATGTATTTATGGGTTCTCTGCGCCCATTTTGGGGACGCGCTTTGTTGTATATCGTGTTATTGTTTGTGGTGGTTGTACTGGTATGGGCATGGCAAAGTAAGGTCGATGTGGTGGCTTCAGCGCCTTTCCGTCTTGTTCCATTGGGCAATATGCAAACCGTGCAAGCCCCGCGTGGGGGAGAAATTGAAGTCATTGGTGTAAAAGAAGGAGACCATGTTGAAAAGGGACAAATGCTTTTCAAATTGCGATCTTGGGAAACCTGGCAGGATTTACGCGGGTTAGAACAGGCTCAAATGGCGTTTCAAAAAGCTGAGTATGATTTGAAACAAGCGTTTCCGCAGAAAAAGGAATTGGCACAAGAAACCATTTCGACATTGGAAAAAAGGCTTCGGGTCTTGGAAGCTGTTATGGCAGCGCATCACGACGCGTTAGAAACATATCGGGATGTGGGTGGTGGGAAACAAGCCCAACAGGATAAACCAAAGTCAGATTTACAGGCGCAGATTGGATTTCGCAACGCAGAAATTGAACACTTAAAGCAGCAATTTTTACAACAACAAAAACTGTTTGAACGCCAGTTGATTAGTCGCACGGATATGGACAGAGCACGTGTGCAATACTTGGGTGCTTTGGCATCGCTTCCTGGGCGAATGGCAGAGATTTATAAACAGGATATGGTCGTACAGGATCTGAAACACCAAATTCTGGAAACCCGAGTGGGGTTGGAACGAGAAGCCGCACAAATGAAGCATGCTTATAAAACTGCCCAGTTACGACTCACCCAAGCACAGCAAAAAACGGATCGTATTTTGGAGGCAGAATCGGATTTGATTTTGGCCCCTGTTGACGGCATTGTGACACAAGTGTTGTTAAATACACCCGGTCAAGTGATTACCAAAGGACAACCCCTGATTACGTTGGCACCCAAACAGGCACCTATGGTAGCTGAAGTGATGCTTCTCAATAAAGATGTTGGTTTGTTAAAAGTTGGGCAAGTGGTCAAACTAAAATATGACGCCTTTGCATTTCAAGATTTTGGTATTCAACGGGGATGGCTTAAGCAGATTTCACCTGATGCTCTTATTGATGAGCGGGTTGGGCCTGTGTTTCGAGGGGTTGTGGAATTGGAAGAGGCGCAAATCATGGTAAACGGCCGCAAAAAGCCACTGATGTTTGGCCTAAAGGGGGTGGCTGAAGTGGTAACAAACAGGCAGTCGATTCTGTTGATGTTGCTGAGTCCATTACGTCAACTTTATGAATCGTCAACCTATCGGGCAGAAACGGCTGTTGTTGAGCGTGCTAACCACATCGAAGAATAAAGGTAAGTGTGATATGTTGGATGAATTGATTTCGGAAACAGATGTGCAAGAGACTGTGGTTGCGTGTGTTAATGGTGAAGCTGTGACCGTCGCGCAGATGGTGCGGCAAATGGGTGTGGCAGATAACTTGGCGTTTTTTGATTCTTTTGCACGCCAGGTATTGATCAGGCAACTTGCACACCGAGAAGGGCTTGAAGTTACCGCCGATGATTTGCAGCAAAAAGTTGATGAATGGCGATATCAACATCGATTAGAGCAGGTTGAAGATACAGAAGCTTATTTGGCTGTACAGGGCATCACATTTGAAGACGTGGCCGAGTCTGGTGGGTTTAAGCGGTTGGAGTATTTATTATCGGTTCAGGTCACGGAGGATAAGATTGAGCCCTATTTTGTACAGAATAAGTTGGACTTTGATACAGCAGAAGTCTGTTGGATTTTTGTGTGTGATGAAGGGGTGGCCGAAGAACTTTTTTTACAAATTACAGAAGAGGGTGTCGACTTCTATAGATTGGCACGTCAGTATTCGGAAGACGAAACAACCCGTCCCTCCAGCGGTTTTTTGGGGCGGTTGCGGCGCAAGCAATTGCCAAAGGGCATTGCTTCGCGGGTGTTTGCATCTGAAGTCGGAACTGTGATTGGGCCTGAAAAGGTCTCAGGTGGATATGCGTTATATATGTTGCAGCAATATTATCCGGCAGAATGGCATGCAAATGTGCAAAAAGAGATTCGCAAACGTTTGTTTGGCCAGTGGCTTCAACGAGAAATGCGGCAGGCTGAGATTACGTATCCAATTCGGGAGGTTATTTCAATCATCTTGGATAAAGAATGAATACGAGAGTGTGAGGACTATGGTGGATTATGTGTGGGGTGTTGTTGGAAGTTTGAAAAAAGTTTCAGATTGACGGTTTGTACAAGTGGATTTTAGTGAACCTTCTGTGGGTTGTAAAATCAAAGGAAATTATATATACTTTATGCCAGAGATAAGTCGTTTTTTCGGAATTATAATTAGGATGTACTTTGATGACCATCCACCACCTCATTTTCATGCCATTTATGGAGAATATGAAGCGAAGATTGGTATCGATCCAATAGGTTTTTTACGTGGAAGCTTACCCCCACGTGCAGCTGCAATGGTTATTGAATGGGCTGTGTATCACCAACAGGCTTTAAGATTAAATTGGCATTTGCTTGAGACAGATCAAGCTGCTCATAAAATTGAACCGCTGTGATAAGGAGTACTCATTATGTTTCCAAGGGTTTTGGGTGTTCGACATGTAGAAGCCTATCGATTGGAGCTTACGTTTCGAAATGGCGAAAAGGCGGAATTGGATTTCCGAGACCGTGTTGTTGGGCGTGGTGGGGTTTTTAAGCTGCTTGAAGATGTTGTATTTTTTAAACAAGTGCGTGTTGACCCCGAAATTGGAACGCTTGTTTGGCCGAACGAAGTCGATTTTTGCCCCGATGTACTTTATAGCGAAGCTACTGGCGCGTCTGTTCCTGAGTTTTAGGTACGTGGTAGTTGCGTGTTCTCCATTTAATTAAATGACAAAAGCCCGACAAGATAAATCTGTCGGGCTTTTTTTCATCTTACGAAGCATTTTAGGCTTTTTGATCGGGTAATGCTTTCAAATAATCCAATACCTCATCATTGTCTACCACGTCACCAAATTTGGCGTCGATGTCGAGGAGGTTCCACTCGTGGGCGGCGGCGGCGCGGTCTTGCACGCTTTGTTTGGGTACGATGGCTTTGAAGCGGTAGGCGCGGGCGTCGGTGGCGG
>JBLHJX010000346.1:0-5100 GCA_047619225.1 Candidatus Latescibacterota bacterium | reverse complement strand
AGGGTAAGACCCTGGAGGACGTACCATAATGTGGTTGTGTTTGTTGGTGAGTAATTCAATGTTGGGGCCCAAAATGCCTTCGAGCGCGTCGAGGATGATGGGGTGTGAGCCGGCTTCGAGGTAGGCTTCGTCGCGTTGAAGAATTTTGGAGAGGCGGCGTACGTCTTCAGGCGTTTGCGAGGTTTTGTCTTCCCATACAATGGGTTCCCGCATGTGCGCAATTTCTTGGTCGGTTACCTCATTTAGACGGTTGATCAGGTCTTCGGGCAGGGTTTCGGGGATGCGGTAAAATCCATTGGTTTTGAAATACCAAAGATCTTCTTCGGTAAGTTCTGCGTTTGTTTGGGTTGCAGACATAAAAACCTTTCTTGTCATAATCTGTTTTTTTGCAGGAAAAGATTAATAATTCCGGTCATTGCCATTGTAGATGCCATCACCTCTTACCACGATGCGTTTGGGGTTGGGAACGTCATTAATTTCATCAACACTGTGATAACCCATTGTCATGCTCATACGCGTGTCGGGTGTTTTGTTGTCGCCTGGGCCGTGAATGAGCATGCTGTCAATGACCAGCATCCCGCCTTTGGGCATCGGTACGGGTAATATTTGAGCGTTAAGGTCGTCTGCCCAATCCATGTCGTAGAGGCTCGTACCGATACCCGGTAGGTGGTGGGTTCCTGGAACGATTTGGGTGCAGCCATTATCCAGGTTCGTTTCTTCAAGGTAGAAGATCACGGTGAAGATGGTGCGTGACCATTGCTTAACGTCTCGGTGCAGGCCCGAGTTTTTTTCTTGGGCCGTGCGCAAGGTGGCATGGTTGTGTCGGTTCTTGATGAGTTCAATGTTTGGGCCAAGCAGACATTCCAGCGGATCGAGTACGAGGGGATGGGCGGCGATTTCATAGAAGATGGCCGCGCGATCAATGGCGTTGGAGACGCGAACGATGGTACCATTGGCGTTTCGCACAACGGGTTCCACTTCGTTTTTGATGTCTTCCAAGATCGCATTTTTGAGTTGGTCTACAAGGTTTTCGGGCAAGACCTCAGGCAATCTTAGAAAGCCGTTGTGTCTAAAAAGTTGGATTTGTGTGGGTGTAAGCGCAGGCATAAGGTTCCTCACTGGATTATTTTCGCATGGTGGCGAGAGCCACGGCAAATTGACAAGCTTGATAAAAACGAGGTAGATTTAAGCGTTCCTCGGGCGTATGTGCATTTTCTTGACCCACGCCAATAGTGACAGCTGGGATGCCGTGTGCAACGATCCTGTTGGCATCCATGCCCCCATTGTTGGTGACGCACGAGGTCTCAAAACTACATGATTGCGCGGCTTGCTGGGCTGCTACAATAACGGGAGACTCTTGGCCGAGGTCAAATGGTTCATAGGTTGGCCCGGGTGAAAAGCTTACGCTCCCGCGAAGGCCTTCTGAGCTTTGTAAGCTGGCGGCGTATTTTTTGAATGTATCCTGGTAATGTTGGAGGATGGTTTTGCGAAAAACAGGGCTATGGGATCGGGCTTCTGCTAATATACGGAGGTGAGGCATGACCACATTGCTGCCGGTTCCGCCTTCGATTTCGCCAATGTTCGCAGAGCCTTGGCCTTCGGGTTTGTCAATTTTGCCATGCCAACCGTCTTGGTGAAGTTCTGCCAATGCGAGTGATGCGATTAGGGCCGCAGAAACGCCTTTTTCTGGGCGAGCACCTGCGTGCGCGGCAACGCCCTGGATGTGAATGTTGAAGCGTTCCGTGCCAATGACTTTGGTGACGAGTTGGTCTGGGGCACCGCCGTCAAAGTTGAAACAGAGTGTGGGGAGCGCGTCACCCAATAGGGTAAGATCCATACCTCTTGCGCCTACGAGGCCGACTTCTTCTTGGATGAAAAACACAAGCGTAACCGGGGGATGTTGTCCGTCTAATGCCAGCAGTGCGCGAGCCACTTGAAGCACGGCGGTACAGCCTGCGCGGTTGTCGCCACCCAAAGCTTTGCCGGGGGCATCACTGACGATCCAATCCCCATCGATTTTTGGGATCGTCCCCACAGCGCCGGGTACGGTGTCCATGTGGGTGCTGAACATCCAGCGATCCCCTTGGTCTGTACCGTTTAGATGGACGATGAGGTTTCCCGTGTTGCCACCATACTCACTCTGCTCTTGGGCATGGTCTGTATAGATATCGTTTTCGGGTATACCAAGGGAAATGAGTTTCTGGCGTATATGATCGGCTACTTGGGCTTCCTCAGCGGGTTTGCCCGGAATGTCGAGCAGTTCAAGGAGGTCGTCGAGGGCCTGCGTATTCAGTGACATAGGTTGGTTTCTTTTCTATCGAAGAGGGATTGTTAGGGTCTTGATCAGATTATTTCGTCTCACCTTAGATAAGGTGAGACGTGTGCGTTTTTTTACAGGTATTTTTATGATGCTAAATTAGGTGTTTTTTTCTTTGCCACAACCAAAAAAGAACGCTATTTTGAAATAGAGTGGTTTGCCTTCTGTATGCGTGTTTTGAAAGGATGGAGATGAAATGGCCAATGCGTTGCTTGTTTATCCCGAACAGCCTGTTACGTTTTGGAGTTTCGACGAAGCACTGAAGATGATTGGCAAAAAGTCAGCCTTTCCACCGTTGGGGTTGTTGACCATCGCTGGGATGATGCCAGATCATTACGATTTGCGTTTGATCGATATGAATGTCGAACCCCTAAATGATGTCCACTTGGAGTGGGCAGATGTGGTGGTGACGTCTTCAATGATCATTCATTGGCACTCTTTGGAGCAGGTGATACAACGGTGCAATGAAAAACACATTCCCGTAATGAATGGGGGTCCCTTGCCCACACAATATCATGAAGAGATCGAAGGGGATGCCATTTTTTATCTGGGTGAAGCGGAGAACGGATTCATAGATGTGTTAGATGATTTGGTGAAAGAAGGGGAGAATCTTGGGCGGCAGTATATAGATCGGCGTGAGAAATTTCAAAGTTTGAGCAAAACGCCGTTGCCCCGGTGGGATTTGATTGATTTTTCGCAGTACAGTTCGATGGTGATACAAATTACGCGGGGTTGTCCTGAGAGTTGCACGTTTTGCAATATTCCCACTTTGTATGGTAAGACGGCGCGATTGAAGTCCAGCAGTCGGGTGATTCAGGAATTGGATGTGTTATATGATGCGGGCTGGCGTGGGTCTGTGATGGCCGTGGATGATAATTTTGTGGGCAATCGAAAAGAGATTCGGAAAACATTAGAAGAAGAAGTGATTCCTTGGCAAAAAGAACGGAAATATCCGTTTGTGTTTCATACCCAAGCCAGCATTCGGGTCAGTGATGATCCCGCGTTACTCGAAGCCATGCATCAGTCTGGTTTTGATAAGGTGTTTGCAGGGATTGAATCCCCCGTCGAAGAGAGTTTGAAGTTTATGGGGGCGCGAAAGAACTTGCAGGGCAATACGCCTTTGTTGGACAAAGTGAAGATTTTACAAGAATACGGTATGGAAGTTCAGGCGGGTTTTATTATGGGGTTAGATACAGACCCCCACGATATTGGTGATCGGATGGTTGCGTTTATTCAAGAAGCGGGTATTCCGGTGGCGATGTTGGGTATTTTGGGTGTGTTGCGAGATACACCTGATTATAAGCGATATAAACGGCAAGGGCGGTTGATTGAAGGGGTGAAGTATACAGGGGATTCTGGCATCTTTAGTCGGCAATTGAGCTTCGTGCCCGTTGGGGATCCTGACACACTTTTGAATCAACATCGGTTCGCGGTTGAAACGCTGAACAGCCCCGATAAGTTTTTTGAACGGTGTCGCACCCATTATGCTCGTCGCACACGCAGGCCGGTTAATATGATGTCGATTGGGATGACAGAGGTGATTGCTTTTTTTAGGTCCTTGTGGTTGCAAGGGGTTAAGGGGAATTATCGCAAGGCTTATTGGAAGTTTTTGGCGTTTATGTTGCGCCATCATCCGAGCGACTTTGCGGATGGTGTTCGTCTTGCAGTCCAGGGCCATCATTTGATTACGGCCACGCGACAGGCTTTGCACGTAGATGAGGTCAAGACATTCTTGGATGAGGCGTTGATGCATTTGAAACAATTTAGCGGGGATTACAAAGATACATTTCATCGGAATGTAGATTCTGCAAGCCGACTAATGGGCGAATTGCAAGATCGTTTGAAGGATTTGGAAGATGATTATCATACCTTGCAGCAGAATGCAGATGTGTTGTTGAAGGCCGCACAAGAGTATCAAAAACACATTCGCGCAGAATTTCAGTACCAGGTGAAAGAGCCTTTAGAACGGTTTCAACAAGAGATTGATGCGATTTTGGAGGCTTATGCCCAACAACACGGTATGCAACCGGCGCATTAAGCATTGCAAAGGAGGTGTGACCATGACCTCTATGCCTAAATAAAAAAGCGGTCGCTTTGGAGCGACCGCTTTTTTATGTTTTGAATATCTTCAGTACATCACGAAAAGGCCCGAAGATCGGCATGGTTCAAAAAAATGACGATTTCAGGATTGTAGGGCAGGGAGCCCCGCAGGGGCTTTGTTGATGTCGCGAGGGGATTTATCCCCTCGTGCCGTTTTACAATTTCCACATGCGATCTACGTCCCGTTGATAAGCATTCACTTTGCCAGAGATGACGTCGCTTATTTTTACAACTTGGCCCGATTTACCCGATTCATAAATGGCTTCAGAGACGGCTTTGCTGTTGAGGCCTTCTACAGCGTCGATCTCAACATCGCGGCCAATGCTGAGTGCATCAATAAAATCCCAAAGCTCCAGCGCCATGCCGTCTGTGAGTCCATAAGGGAACAGGCGGTCTTTTTGTTTTTGTGAGAGCGTGTCGAGATACATGTCTTGCAATTTGGCCATGCTATAGGTGGTTCCGTCAAGAAGTTGGGCTTCCCCATTGGGTCCAAACGCAGAGGGGTGGAAGATGTCGGAATCGACGATGGTGCCTTTGCTGCCAGTGAGCGTGAGTTCGTTGAAGCCTTTACCGGGGGCGCTGATGGTCCAAGACCACGTGCCAATGACGCCACTTTTGAAATTGAAGATGCTGGTCCAAAAGTCTTCGCGTGCATCATTGACGAGTTTGTCGCCTTTTTTATG
>JBLHJX010000345.1:0-5115 GCA_047619225.1 Candidatus Latescibacterota bacterium | reverse complement strand
AAGAATTGCAGAATGCTCAGACTCAAGAGGAGAAACAAGAAGAATTCGGTGACGTACTCTTTTCGCTGGTCAATTTGGCACGTTTTCTCAAAATCGACCCAGAAGAAGCCCTAACCCAAACCATAGCGAAGTTCCAAAACCGATTTGCATATATTGAAGCTGAGCTTAAGAAGAAAGGGCAATCTCCCCAAGGCGCGACCTTAGAGGAAATGGACATACTCTGGGAAAATGCAAAACACGTCTAACTTAAAAGAATTCATAATATTGAGACAGTTCTAATCTCGCAATAGGTGCACCTTCCCAGTCATCGGTCCAACAAATAATGCGGTCACAAACCTGAGCATCCAAGCCTAAGGTTTGAAAATCTCGACTGCGCACCACCACATGGGCGCAAATGGGCTTGCCATCAATTGCCAGCACATAGTGCGGAAATTCTTCTTGAGATTTCAACACCTCGAAACCCAATTGTTCATAAATACGGGCAAATAATTCTCGCACATTCACCGCACTTCGCACAGCAGGGTAGTTCGTGAGGCGATGTTTCACAGCGTGCAGATCTATTTTCCGAGACCCAACAATTTCTTCAGTAACCAACATGGGGTAGTCCGGGTTGCTTTTCCGCATCTCTGTTTCAACACGCCCCAATGCAACTTCGGCGACTTCTCGTGAGTCACCAATAGACTTGCGTACACGCCTGCCATCTTCATCGTAATAACCAATCCACCACTTTTTGCCTCGCTGATAAAGCCAAGCCATACCATCTCTCCACTTAGGCACAAAACCCACTTAACTGGCCACACCTTAAAAACACCAGATCATTATATTACAATATCTTAATGAAAATATCTCATATATTTTGTGGCTATTAGCCACAAAATGTGCCCAGTGATAATACACGCCCGATTCCTTTTACGCAATAAAAAAGGGCAGGCGGATCGCCTACCCTCTTACTCTTCTATCATATTTTACCCAACTATCGAACCAATAACATCCGCCGAGTCGCCCAAAAATCACCGGCACGATACCTATAAAAATAAACCCCACTTGACACATCGCGTTTCGAATCGTCTTTTCCATCCCAAACCACTTGATATCTCCCAGGTGCCTTGTGTTCACTCACCAAGGTCCGTAGACGCTGCCCTACCAAATTATAAACAGCCACATCCACATCCACTGCCTCAGGCAGTTCAAAGGCAATGGTCGTGGTCGGATTAAAGGGATTGGGCACATTCTGCATCAAACGAAAAGCTTGAGGAGGCATTGCAAGCATAAATTTTGCCGGCACTCCAACAGGAACCAACTGTCCGTCTTCTGCAAACAACCACGCGGTTGCGATGTCTAGCGGCACAGAGGTTGCGTCGCCCTTTAAACGAAATCGAAGCTGAACAAGCGACCCTTGTTTTTCATCGGGTGTCATATCCTCGCCATCTAAGGCAATGAGAACACTACCGCTGTGACGTTGCACCAGCAAGGGGTGCCCAGCAAAAGCGCCCGTATCCGTCTCGTGGGCCCCCAGCAATTCGGCCGCATCAGAGTCATAATTCACCTGTAAGACATAACCTTTTGCTGCTGGCATGTTGTCAATACCCAATTCTACAGCCAAAATCTGAGGATCGTTATCCACGGGTTGCCAGTGCAACTGACCTTGTTCAGATGCCACTTTCGAGGCAGGTAGATGAATGAAGGCAAGAAGATCAGACACGCCAATCTCACCATCTTCCTTCAAATCTAATTGCATATCAAAATCTTTCCGACCCATCAAATGGCGCACCAACTGCATCAAATCTTTAAAATCTATGGCACCATTCCCATCAAAATCACCTCGTTGCCGCCGGGTCAGAGCAAATGTGACATCTGAAACCGTCTTACCTGCTTGCACAGATATCTGGTTTGCTTGCCCAGGATCTTGGGCATGTTCATAAAATCCAGTAATGTATCGACGGCCTTGCACTTGCAACAAAAAGTCACCGCTGGGTAAATCACCCAATTCAAAGTTACCGAACCCATCCGTTTGAGTCTGCCAGGTTCCTTGGTGTTCAAGCCAACGCGCAGACACCAGGGCATCACCAATGGACTTATTCGAATCCACATCGCGAACCTGCCCGACAATCTTACCCCCTGGTAGCAACACAAAGTTAACAGCATCGGTGTGCGTATCATCCGCCACAGACACCGATGTTGCTTCTCCATTTGTTTGCACACCATCATAATAAAATGGCATATAACCATCTGCAACTGCGCGAACCAAATATGCACCCTTGGCTACTTGGGCCAAAACATAGTGCCCATCTTTATCCGATCGAGCCTGTTGCCGTTGCCCTTTGCCCAGGGGCTCTGCCACCACACGTGCCCCAACAATAGGCTGGTTTTGAGCATCGGTTACCTGCCCGACAATCGCCCCAACCTGGCCCAATACAAAATTGACTCCAGTTCGCACCTGATCTTCACCGAAAAGCAACACAGTAGCGTCGATCTTGTTATTTTGCCCATTATAGAACTGATTGACAAATCCAACCTTACGCGCCTCAAGTGTATAGGCACCAGGTACCAACCCTGATATCTGATATGTGCCATCTGCCAATGAAACCGCGCCCTGCATACGATCATCACGGCTCACCGACCGGGCTGTGATTGCGACGCCTTCGATAACCTCGCCGCTTTGTCCCATAACGCGCCCAGATACCGACAAACCTTTTGAAAGAGCAACCTGAATAGGTCCCAGAGCATCACCAACACCCAAGACCACCCCCGCTTCCTCTGTAACATAACCAGCAACCAAAGCTTGGATGCGATAGGGCCCAGGAATGAGCCCTTCGGCAATAAAAAATCCATCGGCAATAACAGCACGCTTTCGCAAACGCGTTGCCAGTCCCTCAATAAGCACAACCCCTGCATCTACCCGCTGGCCAGACGACACATCGACCACTTGCCCAAACACCGAAGCAATAGGTGTCACAACAACAGGCCACACCACTTCGGCCCCCGGTTCAGAAATCACAACAGGCACAGCTTCACTACGTCCCTGAGCATCTTCATACCAATGCGGTACAAATCCCACAGCCCCAACTTGCACCCAATATTGCCCAACCGGTAGACGCAAACGAAACGTGCCCTCTTGATCGGTTCGATGGCGATTCTGTCGCCCAACCAGTGCCTGATCGGCAGGGATAACCACGATCTGTGCATTGGCTACGGGCGCACCAGAAGGCGTGGTCACAGTACCCATGAACACGCCCGTCACACCTTCACGCTGAGCCAGCGAGGGTGTTGTTAAACCATATAAGAAGCATAAAAAAAGGAAAACCAATCGCCGTCCGTACATATACATCCTCATCAGATCGCGCACAAAAATTAAAAATAGCCCACCACCGTTAGACGCAATCAAAACCCAAAAAGTTTAATAAAATTCATACTTTATACGCCAAGTAGCGTTGCCAGACCACAGATGCAGCATGCACATCTTGAATGGCCATACCAGAAAAATACACAATTGCACCTCGCCCGCGCAGATTTTCTAATTTCCCAAGGGCAGCATGGCCGACATGCTGTGTCATTCCAGCGCCATCTTTTACCCATAAGATCTCTTGTCCAGCTTGATTGGCCGACAAAAATTCTCCAGATTTCAAAACCTGCTCTAAATGATCTGGCACAATCTTTCGGCTTAAAAAAAGTGCCTGTTCCAATTGTTGGGTACGCTGATCCCCGCCCAATACAGAAATATGAGCGTGTTCAGACACCATATCCTTAAGCAACACAGGCTGGGGTGTTGGCACTGAGGCCAAAACGACATCTGCTTCAGACACACACATTTCAATTGTTGTCATCATTTGCAATTTACATGTCAAATGATCTGCCACCTCATTGGCAAAAGCCTCACGATTGGCCTCAGAGCGACTCGTGACTTGAATCACCTCTGGTTTGAGCGCCACATCAGCGCACAGAGCCAACGCCTTGGCAATACGCCCAGTGCCCAAGATAGCCACCTTTGAAATGGGCCTTTGACACAAATACTGAGCGCCCAAAACACCTGCAGCTCCCGTTCTCATATTGGTGATATGTTCCGCATCAAAAACAACTCGGTGCCCCGTCTTCAAATCTTCCAATTCAATTTTGGCCGTTCGTTCACCCAATCGCCCCGTTTTGACATCCGATCGCTCCTCAATCACCTTTTGTCCACGATACCTGCCGGTCCACTCACCTGGCAAAACCAAATGAAACAAATCCATCCCCTCTTCTTGGCTCAGCGATTCCTCACGCGCAGGATTCACCATCTCACCCGTGCCATACAATTGAAATGCAGCATCGCAACTGGCAACAAAATCTGCTGGGGTCATAAATGATGCCACATCTTCATCTGAAATTTTAATTATCTGATCCAATGAACACCTTACTTATCAAAAAATCTCGTAGAACCCACAAAGATACGTTTCACATCAAAATCTGTAAGAAACCAAAACCTGATCTTCTCATATCTATCCTAAACCAAATTTCCTTCTGCCCGACTGTTCCTACCCACTGCCGTAACCGCTTCAACCATCCCCACACACAAGTTGCCACTGATCAAATTATAATCACTCGCACCACTTTCGATGATCCCTTGCGTTTGCGTGGGTGTTTCTTGGTCATCGGCACAGCGGTTGCCCTGCACAAGAGTCCGCAACAAATCATTCATCCGAATGCCTGGCCATTTACCAGGATCTTTTTGTGAATTATTCAGCAACAAATTTCCCGTAATCACCTGCTCTTCTCCCCGATTGGCATCAATGCCGCACATGCCATTATTTGCACACACATTGTTGCTGATAATATCGTGGTGATCAAAACCATTTCCCACACCACCAATGCCATGTTGGCCATTGCCCTCAAACACGCTGTCACTGCACACAGAGTGATGCACCCGCATACAGAAATACAACCCATCGGCTCCATTATTGCGTCCAATATTATGCGACCAAACACTGTTGCCCAACCCAGTTCCCGGGTGATACCCATGACCGCGACAATGGTGCGCCTGACAGTGAATCACCTGCACATCGGCTCCCCGTTGCACACCAATGCCATCACTGGGCCACCAACTAACAGACACACCCATAATGCGTGCCCGCTCACAATTTA
>JBLHJX010000344.1:0-5133 GCA_047619225.1 Candidatus Latescibacterota bacterium | reverse complement strand
TTTGCACAGCGGTCAAAGAAAATTTGGAACGTCTATTTTTTTAAATCCGTACTTAGATGACGCAATAAATATCCTAAGCGTATGGTTTACAAACAAGAATCATTATTCCAACAACCCATATTTCACCATACGCCGTCGAATCGCATCACGCGAAAGCCCAAGGCTATCTGCGGCCTTACCCTGATGCCCACGCACGCGCAGCAGCACTTCTTCCATCACAGCTTTTTCGACACCATCCAGTTCCAAATCTGACAAGTTTAACGTTTGCAACATACCCTGCAAGTCAATGGGTGCAGGAACGGCCGTCGCACTTGCACTCAGGCTTTCTAAATGCACAACAAGATCAAGTTGCATGTGAGCAGGCATAACGACGTCATCTTGGCACAAAATCATCGCGCGCTCCATCAAATTGCGCAACTCTCTCACATTGCCCAAAAACGGATGTGCCGCAAGCATCGCCTCAGCATCTGCAGACAGAACAGGAATGGGTTTGCGCATTTCAGTTGCAAAACGCGTCAAAAAATGCTGTGCCAAAATTGGAATATCATCCACACGCTGCCGCAACGACGGCAAAGTAATTTGAAACGTATTCAAACGAAAAAAGAGGTCTTGTCGAAAACTTCCTTTTGAAATCTCAGCCAACAAATCGCGATTGGTTGCAGAAACCACCCGAATATCTACACCCACATCCCGTGAGCCACCCAACCGACGTACCTTGCGTTCTTCCAACGTGCGCAACAGTTTGGCCTGCATCCCAATATCCATATCGCCAATCTCATCCAAAAACAAAGTCCCACCATCAGCCGCCTCAAAATGCCCAGCCCGATCTGCCTTGGCATCGGTAAACGCACCCTTCACATGCCCATAAAACACACTCTCCATCAACGACTCAGGAATGGCCGAACAATCCACCGCCACAAAAGGACCTGCAGCCCGTGCACTTTCATAATGAATCGCCCGAGCCACAAGTTCTTTACCGGTACCCGTTTCCCCACCAATCAACACACTTGTATGATCTGCCTGAGCCACTTGTACTATCTGTTCGCGCACCTGCCCAATCGCATCACCTTCACCGATAATAGCCGCCAACCCATAATCCGCCTGACCCACCTGACCCAACCGCGCAAGCTGTGTCTCATACCGATCGCGTTCCCGCCTCAACTCTTGAAACCGCACAGTGCGTTGCAATGCCGCACTCAAGTCCTGTACCTTAAACGGTTTCGAGAAAAAATCAAAAGCACCCTCACGCATCGCCTTCACAGCATTTTCTACATCCCCAAATGCCGTAATCATAATCACCTCTGTACGTGGTGATATTTCCTTCACCCGCTTTAAAACCTCAAAACCATTCATCTCGGGCATCTGCACATCGGTAATGACAATATCCACCCCCTCACGCGCAAGCACATCTATCGCCTTGGATCCTTCCGTAAAACGCTGGACGTGATGGCCTCGTGCCTGGAGATAATTACTCACAGAGCGCAAAACAGAAGGGTCATCGTCTACGACAAAGATAGAAAGTTGCATGAGAGACTGTTGATCCGACATAGGAAAACCTTTTGGCGTTGGAGCCAGAAAGTATGACAATTATTTGAGATCACCCGCGAAATTTTGAAATATGCCCTTGAATTCTAAAAGATGTCAGATTTTATGAATCGGAATGTTCACTGAAAACACCGAACCGTTTCCCAACACACTGCGACATGTTAAATCGCCACCATGATTTTTCACAATCGCATACGAAATCGACAACCCCAGCCCCGTCCCGTGCTCTGCATCTTTGGTCGTAAAAAAGGGCTCAAAAATTCTATTGAGATCCTCATCCGAAATACCCACACCCCGATCCGAAACCTCAAACACCACAGAATCATCCTCTCGACGTGTCTGCACAGACACCCGTTTATCGCCCCCTATTTCATCCATTGCATCCCGAGCATTCCCGAGCAAATTTAAAAACACTTGCTCCATCTGATGTGGGTGACCTTCCACCTCAGGCAAATCATCACCCAAATCCAATGACAACACAATCCCATGATTTTCCAACTGGGTCCCAATCAATCGCAAACCCGAATGCACCACATCATTCATAGAAAATAAAATACCTTCCTCATCTGCCGTATCCCGAGAAAAGATACGCAAGTGATCCACCGTCTCGCCCAACCGCTGAGACCAATTCACCACATCGGCCATCATCTCCTTCAAATCTGCCTCAGACATCGGCACACCCTCAATCAACCGCAACTGCACATCACCTGCTGTCGCCGAAATTGCCGCCAAAGGTTGATTCAATTCATGCGCCACACCCGCTGCCATTTGTCCCATCGACACCAAACGCGCTGATTGTAGCAACTGCCCTTCCAACTCACGTGCTTCCAACACACGCACCAATTGCCCAGCGGTTTCATCCAACAATGCCCCCTCCTGGCCTTCGCTCAATGCCACAGCACAATACACTTCAAGTTGACCGCGTTCACGCTCGCCCCAGGAAAGGGGTCGGCTATACTGGTGTGTTTCTTTTAAAGACCCAAAGGACCACGCATCGCCATTAATTTTGACATGCACACTTGAAGATTGCGACGCAGAAAACACATCCATCATCGTTTTACCCACAACCTGAGCAATGTCCTCCTCAGAACGTGCATCGCCCAACTCGGTTCGCAACAGGTACAGATAACGCAAATCTTGTAACTGCGTGTCCAGCTTCTCCCGCGTCTCAATCTCCTCTTGCAATGCCCGGTTTGATGTCTGCAAACTGCGTCCACGCCGTACCACACGCCCAGTTTGAACCCCAATCATCATTAACAGAACACCCATCAAACCTATAAACCAAGGTTGTTGCCAAACGGGTGGCACAACCAAAAAGGTCAAAACAGCAGGTGTTGGATCAACATTAAAATCCATATCACGCGCCCGCACTTCAAAGATGTGGTCACCGCTTCCAAGCTCAAAAAAAGTTGCATGGGTCTCAGGTGTAAATGGGGTCCAATCACCCCCATTCATTCGATATGAATACATTACATTTTCACGGCCATGCCATGGATCATAACCTTCCCAACGCACCACTGTATTACCCGGTTGAGATACACGATCTAAGGCCACCGTAATTCTTGTTTCGGGTGGCATCTGCTCAGGCACATATCGAGTTGCTTTAATATCCAATACACCCACAGTGTGCTTTTTAATGGGATTATACCGATAATCCAAATGCGTTGCCATACCAGCCTGGTTAATCCACAATTCCCCTTTAGATCCTTGTTCCAAATCACCAGCTTTACAGTTGGGCAATGTGGGCATCCAGCGATTGCCATCAAATCGTGCAAAACCTCGATAGGTTGAAGCCCACATGGCGCCATCTGTTGTTTGGGTCACATCTCGAACCTCATTGCTTGGCACCCCCATATTCGTGCCATAACGCGACCAGAATTCACCATTGTAATGCATCACACCTTGGGTGCGCGTGCTTAACCAGAGATTTTGTTTTTGATCGGTATAAACCATATTGATTGCCGTACTTGCAAACTCCAAGGGGTCTATCACGCGACTCCAGTAAGTACCATTAAACCGATTTAAAGTAATACCACCCGTCCAAATATGTCCTTCAGGAGATTGCCCAACACCATAGGGTTCCCAATAAACATCAGGATAGGAATATAACACACCTGGATCCTTCTCCTGAGAAGGATCCACTCGCAAAACCCCACCTCGAAAACCCCAGCCCTTAAGCGCACCTGTTTCTGGATCAAACAAATCAGAATCGTACCAAAATGCAGACCCCAACCACAAAGCACCATCTTGCGCTTCAAAAAATGTTTTGTATGAAACCCCCCACGACAGCTCAGGATAAACCTGTCGCGTCCATCTTTGGCCGTCAAAACAGGATAATGCAGCTTTATTATCGTGACTACCTGCCACCCAAATTTTTCCCTCGCGAGTCACCAAAATAGCCTGTGGAATCGCCACCAAACCATCGCGTTCATCATATCGTATCCAATTTTCACCATCAAAACGCACCACCCCCTCACCCACACTCAAAAACCACTCGGTGCCATCGGATTCATAGGCCTGAAAGATCAAATCGACATACGATGTCCACTGCGATGATGCATAATCAATACGAGCTGGTGCATTGCCTGAACGCGCCAACCAAATCCCACCATCTGATGCTTCCAGAAAATCAGTCGTTCTTTTCCATCGCGAAATGGGAAAGTGCTCTTTATCATAACGCATCCATTTACCATTTCGATACGTATAAATATCACCTGAACCACCGATCCAAAGCGTGCCGTCTTTGCTCACCATAATGGAAGTATGAATATCAGGCCGATTGAGCGCTTCCCAGTTTTGCCCATCAAACCGATAAATATCACTGCGTATTTCATCAGAAATGGCCCAAATCATACCATCATGAGTTTGCCCAAGCCGTGGTCGCTCACTAAATCGTTTGCCGTCGGGTGCTGTAAAACGCTGCCAGGTATCAAATCCATCATCCTGAGGATCAAAACGAAAAAGTTCGGTATCCCAACGCGCCAACCAAATGTGTCCATCTCGATCTTCAAATACATCGTGGATTTTAAAATCCCAAAAAGAACCTTGCACAAGCTGTGTTTCCAATACCAGATCCACCAAGTCTTTTACACCCTCGCGTTCTACACTTACCCTGACCTTTGTGCCAGGCAAAGGCACCGAAAGACCTGCCCGCCAAATAATGGGATCCGTCTTTAAAATTCGATCTCCTGGTTTCAAACCTGCTTGATCGGCAGCACTGCCTTTGGTCACTGCTAAAATGCGATTATAATGTTCCCAGGCTCCCGTATAATTGGGAAGTGCACGATCGTAAGAAAAAGGAACAATAATGGGAGTCATTCCATCGGGCAACTTGCCGATGGCCTGCATAAAAGGTGCCGTTGTGTAAAGCCACATGTGATTTGGCGTAATCCGTAGTGCGCCCCAATACGTTGCTGCCCAAATGCTCCCATCGCGTGCTTCAATTAAGCTGTGCACAAACCAGCGCTGATTCTTCTCGTCAGGCAATAGTTTTTCCCACTTACCGTCTCGAAAACGACTTATCCCACCTTCTGTGCCCACATACACACTGCCATCTCGCGAGGCACACAAACTGCGAACGGGCGGATG
>JBLHJX010000343.1:0-5199 GCA_047619225.1 Candidatus Latescibacterota bacterium | reverse complement strand
GGGATGGTGTCTGGCAAAAGTGTGCGCGCGGGCACGTCAAACAGACGGGCGACGTAACCGAGTGCTTGTGCGGTGTTTCCTGCACTGGTGGTGCTCAGTCCTTTGGCGCGCTCTTGGGGTGATAAGGATGCGGCCCAATTGAGTACGCCACGCAGTTTAAATGAGCCAATGGGTTGTAGAATTTCGGGTTTTAGGTAGGTGTTTGTTTTGGCTTGGTAACTGTGTAGGGGCACAAGCGGTGTGCGTACAACGTGGTCGGCAATACGCGTTGCAGCTTGTTGAATGTCTGTTAATGAAGGCTGAGCGACAGGGGCGCCGCCCCAACCTGTGGGTCTGTTGTTCATTTGATGAGTCCATAATAACGCCCCATCCAGTAGGGCAATTGGTGATTTTTCAAGGTGTGGAATATACACGCTCTAAAATGGGTTGTCAGTGAATTTTTAGAATGGGTCTCTTGACAATGGTCATTTGGCTGTCTATACTGTTTATGAAGCTCATTCAAGGATACACAATTGGAGGTCTTTAATGGCCAAGCAAATTGTAGATGATATTGGAGATATCGACATTAAGGATGTTTGTTCACCCGAAGAAGCGAAGGCACAAATGGATCGTATTCGGGCCAATAACGATGAATTGAAAGCCCTTGCAGATGAATTGGAAGAGATGGCCAAAAAGCAAGGTGTTTTGAAATGAATCAAATGGATCTGGCAGGTATTGTGAGAGCGCAATCTCAACAAATCAGAATATTGCAAGAGCAGATGGTTTTTGTTCGAAATGAGATTACAAAAACACAAGTACAAACCAATCGCTCAATTCGACACTTGGCCCATTTGGTGAGAAATTTGCAAGCCGGAAATCGGTTGTGACTTTTTCAAAGCTCAAAAGAGAAGCCCCTTTACCGATTTGGTAAAGGGGCTTCTTTAGTTTATCTAACGGAAAGGGGGTTATTCCTTGTCGCGAAGATGTTTGTTGAAGAAGGCGATGGTGCGTTCCCACGCGAGTTTGGCGTTGGCTTCATCGTAGCGCGGTGTGGTATCGTTGTGAAAACCGTGGTTGCAGCCTTCGTAATTGTGTTGTGTGTATTCGATACCGGCTTCTTTTAGGGCTTCTTCATACGCGGGCCAGCCTGCGTTGACGCGTTCATCTAACCCTGCGTTTTGAACCAATACTGCGGCTTTAATTTTGGGCACGTCTTCAGCTGCGGGTTGGCGGCCATAAAAGGGTACGGCGGCACTGATTACGTCGGGGATTTTGACGGCGAGCGTGTTGGCCATTCCGCCACCAAAACAAAAACCAACGACACCGACTTTGCCGCTGCACTTGGGGTGTGACTTGAGGAATTGCGCGGCGGCGATGAAGTCTTCGGTGATTTTGTCACGGTCTAGTTCGCGTTGCATTTTACGGCCTTCGTCGTCGGTGCCGGGATAACCACCTAAAGGCGCGAGGGCGTCGGGACCAAGTGCCAAAAAGCCTGCTACGGCTGTGCGACGAACAACGTCTTCGACATAAGGGTTAAGGCCTCGGTTTTCATGAACGACGAGCACGCCGGGCAATTTGCCCTCGGCTTCGGCGGGCTGCGCCAAGTAAGCTTTGGTTTTTTCGTTGCCTTTGGGTGACGGGTAGGCTGTGTATTCGGTTTTGATGCGTTTGTCGTCTAAGGCTACCTGAGCGGCAAATGCGTAGTTGGGCATCAGGCTGTCTAACAGTGCGGCTGCGGTGAGCCCGCCCACAGCAAATTTGGCGGCTTTGTTGAGAAAACCACGCCGATCAATTTGACCGTGCACGTAGCCGTCGTATAAACTGAGAAGCTCTGGATCAAAATCTTTAGCGGTTTGGCGTTCCATATGGTTTCCTCTTGTATAGTTTCCGTAAGGACGGAATAACGTTTGCAGAATGTCCCGGTGCATTCCAAACAGGTAGCGGGAGCAATGTACACAATTTACGAGAAAAAACGAGTGTTTTTAAGGGCCCGAACAGGGCTTATTTTTTGATTAGTTCAAGAACCATCAGGAAGGGGATTTGTATTCGAGCCATGATCTAGGAATGTTAATATGTTTACGAAAACATAGATTTATAATAAAAATCAAGTCTATTATTATAGGATTTATAGAGTGTTTTTTTGTTGAAATGGATTTTACAACAATGGCTATTGTGGCAGATCGTCGTAGCTGGCAATCACGTGGCTGATGAGGCCATATTCAACGGCTTCTTCGGGTGTGAACCAGCGGTCGCGGTCGGTGTCTTGCGCAATTTCTTCAATGGGGCGACCGGTTTCATCGGCGTAGAGTTGGTTGATCTTGGTGCGCAATTTGATGATTTGCTCGGCCCAGCGTTTGATGTTTTCGGCACTGGTTCCTGGGATATTGCCCAAGGGTTGGTGAATCATAATGCGGGCATTGGGGAGGGCGTATCGGTGTTCTTTTGGGGCCCCCAACATAATGACAGTGGCGGCACTGGCAGAGAGACCCAAGTTGATTGTGCGCACGGGCGCGCGCACAAAGCGAAGCGCGTCGTAAATGGCAAATCCGTCGTCGGCACTACCGCCGGGGGAGTTGATGAGTACGTTGATGGGTTTTTTGGGGTCTTCTTGGTCCATTATGAACAGACTGGCCATCACGCGTTGTGTCAGTTTGCTGTCTACTTGGTCCGAGATGAGAATGGTGCGGCTTTGGTGCAAACCATGCACGATAAATTCCCCGCTTGGGGCCTTTTTTTTCTTTTCATCTGTTTTCATAAATCCTCCAATGATTCGTTGCAAATCCTTATTTCCGATGAAGGACAATAAGAGAATTTTCTATTTAGGCTGCCTCTGGTTGCTTGGGTAGGGCAGAGCGCAAGACTTCGTCAATAATGCCGTATTCTTGGGCTTCGTCGGCAGACAAGAAGAAGTCGCGATCGGCATCTTTTTCGACACGTTCAAGCGGTTGGCCCGTACAGTCGGCCAAAATCTTGGTCAGCCGCGTTCTGTGTTCGAGTATTTCATGTGCGTGGCGCTCAATGTCTGAGGCTTGTCCACCCGCACCGCCAATAGGTTGATGCAGTAAGATACGAGAATTGGGTAGGGCACGGCGTTGGCCCTTGGTACCACCAGCAAGAATGACGGCCCCCATAGAGAAGGCTTGTCCTACACAGACCGTTTCAACATCGTTGGGGATATATTGCATTGTGTCGTAAATGGCCATTCCTGCGGTAATGCTTCCGCCTGGAGAATTGATATACAGGCGAATGGGTTTTTCGGGGGTTTCTGAGGTGCAAAAGAGCATTTGTGCAATCACGAGGTTGGCAATTTCATCGTAGATAGGGGTGCCAATAAAGATGATGTTGTCTCGCAAGAGGCGTGAAAAAATATCGTAGGCACGTTCGCCACGACCGGTTTGTTCAAGTACTGTGGGCACCAAAGCCATAATGGGTTTCCTTTTTTTGTGGAACCGAAATGAAAACAAGCTCGCGTGTTTGGCAATGAATGGTGAGTTCAATGGGCAGGAGGGCCTCAAGGCGCGTGGTCTCAAGTGCACCGGCAAGCATATTTAATGTAGTAGATTTCCAAAATAAACAAAGGGGTTCCTATCTGCTTTGCTCAAAATGGGCAAAAAAGGCCGCGCATACAAAATGCACGGCCTTTTTGTCGATATTTTATTTGGAACCACAAAACAAAAAATTAAACAAGTTCGGCAATAGGAGTGGGTTTCTCTTGTGACAATGTGGTGGGCACGGGTTTCTTTAGCGACAATATATTTTGCACCACCGTTTGATAATGTGCGCCTACAATGCACAGTTCAAATGCTTTGATCAAGTGTTGACCGGGAAATTGTGCCATTTCTTTTTTGGCGTCCAAATAGTGCTGTGAGTTGTCGTAGATCTCACGTGCGTGGTCAAGCGCAATGCTGCCGGTCTTTGCGGCGGCATTTGTTTTTTTCACAAAGTCCTGCACTTCTCCCAAGGGTTTGTCGGTGCTATAACGAATCATTGCTTGGTGGGCGCTGTTGGTCATTTGGGTAAATTGTTGGATGCCTTGCTCGTCCAATTCAATGACCTGGTTTTTCGTGGTAGACAGAGCCCTGTTCCAAAATTTATTGAGTTCTTCGGTTTCAAGATGCAAGGCGTGGCGCACTTTTTTGTCGAGGTGAAATGCATATTTGATCAGCTTGAAATATTCGCGGTCCAAAAACCCTTTGCGTCCTTTAAGGGCTTGATTGATAAAGAAGCGAACGACGCCCAATTTTTCATTTATGCCTACCGATTTGCCTCTAAAGATGTGCATATCTACGCGGTCTAAAACACTTTGTGCGCGTTTATAAAGCGCCTGTCGGCTAAACAGTTCGCTTAGGATATGACGGAACCCTTCTTGGAGATGGTCGTGTCCCATCACGGGGTGAAATTGGAGGCTTTCATCAATGTTGTTGGTGGGGTCATGGCCCTCAATGAGGCGGCCCGCTTCTTTGAGTTCTACATAGAGCGGGGTATGGGGCATGGGTGTGAGTTTGCCCGTCATCGAAGAAAAGATGCCGTTGTCTTTGACAAAGTCAACAATGAGGTCTGCTGTTTGTCGGGTGTCTCCGTCTGAGCCATAAATAAAGCCTGCAAAAACTTCAATGCCGTGTTTTTGTAGTCTATCGATGGTTACTTGGGGGTCTGTCTTGACGTTTTGAGTTTTGTTCATGGCTTTTAGTGTTGCGGGATCGGGGCTTTCAATGCCCAAAAAGACAGAGGTGAACCCCGCTTGGCGCATGAGTCCCATGAGATGAATCAGTGAATCTTTGCCCAAGTCGATGCTGGCTTGTGTAAAAAATGTGAAAGGATAGTTGTTGTTGCGCTGAAATTCAATCATGCCGTGCAATATTTCTTCCATTGCACCCGGTTCAGAGACAAAGTTGTCATCCACGGTGAAGATACCACCGCGAAAACCCGTGTCGTAAATGGCTTGCAATTCTTTTTCAACAGCAGACTGGTTTTTTGCGCGGGCAAAACCACCATTGAATTGAACGATGTCACAAAACGTACAACGGAAGCGACATCCGGCGGTGGTTTGGAGCATGAGGGCTCGGTAGTTGTTAATATCGAGTAGATCCCACCGTGGCAAGGGCTGGTTGTCGAGGGTTTTGAAAATCGTTTCGTCGCGTAGATAGTCACGAGAGCCTTCGGCTTCTTCGAGTACGCGTTCGGGTATGAAGAGTTTGGGTGTCTCTGGGCTGTGTGTGG
>JBLHJX010000342.1:0-5223 GCA_047619225.1 Candidatus Latescibacterota bacterium | reverse complement strand
AATGTGCTAAAATCGGGCAAATAATCTTGATAGGCCGCCAAGTGATACACCGCATCAATACCATCCAAAGCTTTGCTCATGGCATCTTTGTCGGTCACATCCCCTTGAACCAATTCCGCACCCTCGGGCATATTAAAAGGCTTGCCATCTTTGTGCACGGGTGGTTTCAAACTATCAAAAACCCGCACCCGATGCCCCTTGGCCAACAGGGCCCGCCCTGTATGTGAGCCAATAAACCCAGCGCCACCGGTAATGAGTATATGCATTTAAGACCTTTCCTTCATTATTCCTTCGGCCATCCTTCGCGCCGAACATTAAAAATAACCTTACTGCCATCGCGTTCAAGCGCAAACGGCATCTCACGATAATCAGACAATGCCTCAGCAACAGCCTCTTGCCGATCAGGCGGGCAATACAACAACAAAAACCCACCGCCCCCCGCCCCCGAAATCTTCCCCCCCAGCGCACCAGCTTCTCTTGCACGATTGTACATCATATCCAGTTCGCCATCAGTAATGCGCGATGCCAACGACTTCTTCAACTGCCAGCCTTGGTCTAATAGCGCCCCCATTGCATCCAGGCGACCGCCTTCCAAAATTCCTTTGGCCTCTAATGCTTGATCACGCATTTGGCACAACACAGCATTTTTGTCTTCAATACTGGCCTTCTGTTCTTCCAAGATTTCGGCAGATCGCCTCGTGCGATTGGTAAAAAACAACATCAAATTATTGCTAAATCGACGGCGCGATGTATCGGTCATTTCCACACGTTCAGCCTTCACACTGCCATCTTTACCAAATGTAAACAACCGCACCCCACCATAAGCGGCAATATACTGATCCTGAACACCAATGGGTTTGCCCAAGATCTCAATTTCTATTTCACAAGCTTCCCGTGCCAATTGTTCAGCAGGTACTTGTTCGCCCTTATAAGCATACAAAGCATTCAACAATCCCACGGTGATACTACTTGATGACCCCAAACCCGAACCTTCCGATGGAATATCGGCCAATGTGGTAATTTCTACCCCATCCAACACCCCTGTTTTGCGCATCGTTTCTCTGACCAACTCGTGTTGTAAATCATCCACATGATCCACAATTTCTTTTTGCGAATAATTCACATAAATCTTGTTGTCAAAACGCTCTTTCACAATCACAAACAAATACTTATCAAGGGCCGTACTCAATACCCGCCCCGTTTCTTGCAAATAAAAACCGGGAAAATCTGTGCCACCGCCCGCAAAACTAATGCGCAGGGGCGTCTGTGTAATAATCATTAAAACCCTTTCTTAAAAACCCATCATCTGCTAAAGTTAAATATCAATCTTTGCCGATACAAAATAGTGATCACTTGGAAATCGTCCGTCCCGATCATCGTCAATCACCTCGGCATCTTTGACTGTCACGGCACCTCGAACAAATACCCAATCCATCTTATCTACACGCGATTTCTCAGCATATGCAGGGCCTTGAAATGCATGAAATGTAAAACCAGGTGCTTCCGTGCCATGCACTGCGCCATAGGTATCGGTCCAACCCCGATCTTTCAGCACACCAATTGCAGCATTATTCGTGTCACAATTTAAATCACCCGTCAAAATTTGTGGATAATCTTCAGGATAAGCCACCGCATCTTCACAAATAATACGCGCCTGATTTTCACGTGCCACTTGCCCTCGATGATCCAAATGTGTATTCACCACCCGAAATTCTTTGCCCGATGCACGATCTCTTAATCGCAACCAATTTGCCAAACGCACACACGCACTATCCCACGATTTTGACCCTGTCACATGAGGTGTCTCAGACAACCAATACCCCCCCGCCGACAAAAAGTCAAAAGCCTCGTGCCGATAGAAAATTGTATTCATCGGATAAAAAGTCTGTGGTTCATCAATGATGCCATACGAATCAAATTCCGGGAAGGCAGGTTTCAAATCGACAAACTGTTCGGCCCACATTTCCTGAAAACAAATCAAGTCCGGTGCGCGAGACCGAATAATCTCTGCGCAAAAATCTTTGCGATGGGGCCAATGGTCGTCACCATCATTCCCCCCATAACAGCGGATGTTACATGTCATTATCAACATAAATTTACGCTCAGTAAGATTGGGAAGGATGCCACTAAAATCGGGGGGTATGAAGTGTAATGGGAACGTATTCTTTAAACAATGAAAAATCTTCATCGATTGTTAAAATAGGCATTTTATACCGATCTGAGACCGCACAAATTAAAAAATCTGTATTTGAGCCTTGTACACCTTTGCTACGTAGTTGATTATAAAAATCCGCTGCACGTTCATAATCGCCCATGGTAAGGGGCAGATCATCAAATGCCTGTAGGTGGTTTCGCAATGCTTCATATTGACCGGACACACGAATGCCCGAAAGGATCTCTTGGCGAATGGGCCCTATCATTTGAACGCGCAACTCATTGATCAACTCATTCAATTCCAGAACAAATGGATCGTCAATGGTCCCACCTGCACGCCTCAATGCAAGTGACCAAATACAGGTATCAATGAGAATTTTCATGGGTTATATCTTTTTGCGTTGTTCTTTATAATCATACTTAGAATCATAATCCAATTTTCCAAATAAATTAACAATTTCCAATTGTTTACGACGCCTCACATACTCCTTTAATGCCTCTGTGACAACACCCTTTTTTGTTTTATGGCCACCTACTTCTAATGCTTCATTGATCAGCCCATCATCCAATGCAAGATTCGTTGCCATATGTAACCGCCTCCTTTCTACACAAACTAATACACAATAAACTGTGTGGAGTCAAGCACGACATTTCTCATTAAGGTTTCTTCACATAAATCTGCTCGTGAAACACCGGACGACTCCACCCTAAAAATGCATTATCCCCGATATTCTCGCGAGGGACATTACCTAACCGCGTGCTGGTTCCCCACACATTATACATAGATCCCAAAGCAATGATCGGCACATTTTCGGTGTGCAAATCACGTGCGCGTGTCATATAACCCCGCAACAAACTGGTATCTATGGTCGTCATTGCCAGTTTCAAATTGTCAGTCACTTCCCACAACCAATCGGGTCCGTCCTCAAATGCATTTTGGTGCCAATACGGCACATTCTTTGCCATAATGCCCCACCCTATCGCATAAAACAGCGGGTCGTTGGGACCTTCTAACCCCCAATAGTGCACATCATATTCATTATTGTATCGGCGCGGTACAATAATATCGCGCAATGCGCCGTTCAAATGCACCTTGATGCCCACCGCCTCCCAATGTGCCGAAACCAACTCACTCACCGTTTGGTCCGAAAAAAAACCGCCCGGACTTACATAATCAATGGTCAATTCAAATCGTGAACCATCCTTGAGTTCGCGGTACCCATCTCCATCCAAATCCCTATACCCTGCCTCATCTAATAACCGACCTGCCAGATTGGGATCGTAAGTCGAATACATCCGATACATTTTCTCATCAAAGAAAGGGCTCATAGGTCCAAACGAAAAACCAGCCTCATCGAGCAATCCATGAAAGACAATCTCATTAATTTCCTCACGATTAATTGCGTGTGACAGTGCCATCCGCACCTTTTTATTTCGAAAGGCTTCGCGCAAAAAAGGCTTCTGGCTGTCCCAATTGACATGATAAGCAGGCCCACGCCCTGGTCCTGTGATACGCACTTCAAACTTACCCTTGCGCTCTTCGCTTTTTAAGGTGGGCAACATATCCACTCGTGAATAGCGCCCAAACAAATCCAATTCTCCATTCATAAACCGTAGCAAAATCACTTGTGTATCTTGAATCACATTAAAAGCCAAAGAATCGGCATAAGGCAGTTGCTGACCTGCCGTGTCCACCTTCCAATAATAAGGGTTGCGAGCATAAATAATGCGCTGCCCGCGTATCCACTCCACCGGGACCCAAGCCGACAAACGAGGTATTCCGGGTTTTAAAATAAGATCGGCCACCGTCGTACTGTCGCGAAAAGACGCATAGGTTGCATTCACATTATATTTGGGATGAAAAGGCGCCAGCACATGTTTGGGAGCCGCAACCAACCCGCGGCACAACTCAGGCAACACACGCCCCAACGGTTTGGAAGATACAATCTTCAGCGTATAATCATCAACCTTCTCAAATCGCATAGGTTTATCATCGACAATCCACCCAGCCGGTGGAAACGGATTGGCTCGGGCATCGTCATCAAACGTCATGTCATAATACCAAAATAAAATATCGTCTACAGTAAATGGATGCCCATCGGACCACTTCACACCTTTGCGCAAGTAAAAAATAGCAACACGTCCACCGTCTAAAAATTCATATCGTTCGGCCAACCCCAGAACAATGCTATCGGGCAAAGGGCGTGAAAACCCCATCAAGTTTTCATTCAATGTCTTTCCTGGCCCTGCTGTTTGTACAATATCACCCGTTAACGCACGGCGAATGATCCCCCCGTAATACCCAATGGTATCCACTGGCACAACCACCAATGGGTTGTCTGGCAACCGCTCTGATAAAGGGGGCAATTCACCAGAGGCTACCCTTTTGGCCAACAGAGGCGCTTCGTGGAAGGCACGCGTGGCCAAAATTTCAGGATCAATCTTTTTAGGCGCACGGGTCTCTTGCAGTTTTACCTCCTGCCTCTTTTGCCGATCCGCAAACCCAACATCCTCTCGCATGGGATCAGATGCCAGGCATCCTATAAAACTGATCAGAGAAATAAAAACTAAAAATCGATTTATCATATCACAGAATTCCATTGGGTCTCACATTAAAGTGGTCTGCATCATCTAAAATTTGCCATCTCCTTCAGTATGCCCTATTTTTAAAAAAAGGAGGCTGACCATGGAACATATTCTGGACGCACAAAACATCAGACGCGCCATACTCGTAGGGGGCACTCAACAAGGCAAATCCACACGGATGCGCGGCCTCTCTGGCGAAAATGTCTTGGTACAAAACCAACTCTTTGCCACACTCACCCATACCACGCGATCTGTCGACGTGGAGAGTCATCGCCCGATCTTACTCACAGATACCGTAGGGTTTATCAATCGTTTACCACATCATCTCTTTGCCTGCTTTCGCGCAACTCTACAAGAAGCCGTTCAAGCCGATCTCTTGCTGAGAATCGTTGACGCCAGTCACGCCAATTTTGAATCCCAAATGGCCACAGTCAAAGACACGCTTTACCCTCTCGAAATCAACATCCGCGTAATCGCCATGGA
>JBLHJX010000341.1:0-5225 GCA_047619225.1 Candidatus Latescibacterota bacterium | reverse complement strand
CCGATAAATAATATCCAAATAAGACAAAGCGGGTTTCACCATGACCAAATCGGCACCCTCATCCAAATCGAGCGCCACTTCACGCAAAGCCTCATCGCCATTGGCCGGATCCATTTGATAAGAACGCCGATCGCCAAATTGGGGTGCCGATTCGGCAGCTTCTCGAAAGGGACCGTAAAAACCCGAGCAATATTTCGCAGCATATGCCATAATCGGAACCTGCTCAAACCCTTCGGCATCCAACGCCTGTCGGATCGCCCCCACACGCCCATCCATCATATCAGACGGTGCCACCATATCGGCACCAGCACGCACATGAGACAACGATTCCTTGACCAACAAATCCACCGTCTCATCATTGCTCACATCGTCATTCACAATCACACCACAGTGCCCATGACTCGTGTATTCGCACAAACACACATCGGTAATCACATAGAGCTCGGGCACCTGTTCTTTAAGCGCAACAATGGCGCGTTGAATAATGCCATGATCGTGATACGCCTCAGTGCCAAGCTCATCTTTGTGATCGGGAATACCAAACAAAATCACCGCCGGAATGCCCAAACCCACAATTTCCTTACCCGTTTCAACCAGCACATCAATCGACATCTGATAATTGCCCGGCATCGATGAGATTTCTTTTTTCACACCTTCCCCAGGGCAAACAAACAACGGCATAATCAAATCGTCAACACGCAAATGGTTTTCACGCACCATACGACGCGTGGTCTCATTTGCCCGCATTCGGCGCATACGTGTAATTGGAAAAGACATATCATCACCTATCTCAAAGAATTCAGTTTAAACAATCTATCAAGGCTTTAAAATACCCAAATAGATACACTTGTCAATATCCCTAAAAACGTGAAGCGCGGGGTGCTGAGCGTTAAAACCAAAGCCATCCAGCTTTTAACGCGCCACTCTCTACGCTTAGCGCCTTTACAGGTGCTTTTTCAATATTCGCGCACCAACAAACCACCCACATTTTTTTCATCTCCAAAAGCACCATACGTGTGTGGGCGGCGCTGCATCCAATTCACACCGCGCAAACATCCCCCGCTCACGGCCCGTATGCCATCTGCCAATTCAACGGTTGCAGTCACATACGGCGTACTGCCATCATTCCACACCAACACCTCACCCGTGCGATCTACAATGCAACTGCCCTTGCTATTGTTCACGGCCACCACCATACACACCTGATTGTCCATCGCACGTGTTTGCATAATGGCGCGAAACCGGTCGGGGTCCCAAGCACTGCCATCGGGAAATTGCGCCCGATGATCACCCATAATAGGCAACAGCAAAAAATCTGCGCCATTCAATCCAATCATACGCGACGACTCTGCCGCTGAAGAATCCATACAAATATTACATCCAATGCGCCCAATCTGCGTATCAAATACCGGGAAGTTATCCCCCGGCAAAATACCCGAATCCATCTCACCTCCAACCGCCAAATGCACTTTGCGATACACACCTTCTACCTCACCCGTTGGCCCAAACAAAACCGCACTGTTGTGCACCGCATCCACATCTCTTTCCAACATGCCCAACAAAACATGAATGCCATATTCACGCGCAAGATTTGCAAACGGTTCGGTCTCTGCCCCTACCGCAGACACGGCCAAATCAATAGGACTGCCCTTCATACCATATTGCAAACAAATCTCAGGCAACACAATCAAATCGGGCTTTTCAGTCTCATAAGCTTCACGGCACAAGGGCACATAAAAATCCACATTATCCTGAATCGACTCAAAACGTCGCTTGCGTTCACCTGCACGTCCCGTAACCACACAGATCGACACGGGCGTGGTTTCATCCGCCGCTTCCTGAACTGTAATTTCTGGTAATTTCCATTCCGCCGATCCAGCGACAGACCATCTGAATGTGTACCGAACAATCAATTGCCCCGCATCTTCTGGTGCCACCAAACATCTCGAAAACCGAACCGAAGAATCATCCCACTCAGGCAATAAAAAATCCCAAGCCTTTACTTCTTGCCCACGCCGGCGCGATGCATCGGGTGCCAGATCTCCAAAAAACACTTCACACCGCAAAACATCTCTCACCCGATTGACGTCGCCATACTCAGCTTCGGCCTCAATGAGGTATGACTTGCCCGTTTCCACCCCCGAATACGTCAATTGCCACCCACCAACACAGGTACGCGTTCCGTTTGCTGCAACGGCCAATGTATCCTTATTCCGCTCTGTCAAAGGTGCTGCCTGCACGTGTGGTGCCCAAGGTGCCACCGATTCCAAAACCAATTCAGCCATCTCGCACCACCTTTATAACCGCTCAATAAATGCCAATTCAGTTTCCAATTCATCTACCGAATAAAAATGTTCTAACAACAACGTGGCCTGCCACCCTTTGATCTGCCGATGAAATTCAACAGGCAACGTGTCTGTTCCTATACACAAATGTGAATCTTGTCGCCCAATATTTGAAACCAGATCATTGCCATTCCAATGTACATGTTGCAACACATCATCGGCTTCTAAATAAGCCATCATTACCGCCTCACGTTCACCCACATCTGCAAACGTTTGTGCATACGTACACGCATGGCTTGGATCCAAACACAAAAACACATTCGACCGACTCACATCCTTCTGAATTTGTCGCCATTCTCCAGGTTCAACACCAAAGTAAACATTCTGCCCCGAACGATCCACCTGATCAACCAACAAATTGTCTGGCACACCTTCCCAATATGCCCGATTGTTCTCCAACATCAATTCCAACTTAAATTTATCCGCCACATTCGCAAGGTGGCGCACCGCATCAATCAACCGTTCATAACGGCCATGTAAGGGTCGTTCTTCAGAAGCCCAATACTTGGGTGAACAATGCATATTTATCTTTTTCAACTTTGGAAATCGCCCAGCAGCATCCTCAATATAAGCCGCAATTTTGCCAATCGCCGCCTCTCGCATCTCATCATTCACATCGGCAATACTAAAGCGCCCCTCAGCGTCGCTATAGGGCGCATGTGCCGTCAAAACTAAATCGGCAAGCGGATCAACAACATCTGCATCCAACACCGTCGGCGCTTCAACCATCAACCCAAACCGATCCGCCACCTTACGCCCAGCTTTCCAAGAAATACTTAAATCAGGATACACACCCACCCCCATGATTAACGATCATTGACTTCTACTCAACCCAATGTCTATAAAGCGGCTTCACATCTTCTGGTAAAGATTCATACACATCGCGCTTTAATTGTGTTATAATTGATACAACAGGCATAGGCCCTCACAAATATAAAAAAGCTTCTTATTCGGTTAACCACCAACAATATATATCAAAAAGCCTGGCGTTCTGCCATAACAATAACAAGAGGGATTCACATCACAATGTATAAAGTTCTACTCTGTTAAATACTTGCCAAATGCAAACATCCATATCCACAAAAAAGAGACTTACAATATCGTTTGTAAGTCTCTTTCCTTTTTTATTCATTAAGTCTCGTGTTCAAAATCTGCCACCCATTAACAACTTACTTTTTACTTCTCCCTTCTCACTCCACCCGATACTTACCCCGTTTTGCCATACCCTCTTCAAATTTATGAATCTCAATTTTTTGAGTGTTGATTATATCTTGCAACTCTTTAACCGTTTCCTTGCCTTTTTTAATTTGCTCAACAACCTCAACACATTCCTGATTGTGCATCTCGACTTGGCCTTCTAATTCTATTTGTTCTACTCCCAAAATATCAAGCAATGATTTTTGAATACGGGAATCAGTGACAAAATCTTTAAAAATAACGATTGCATAAATAACCGTTACAACAGCAAAAACAATAAAGACCCAATCCATAACCATCTCTCCAATAAGTTTCTATAACTATTTTTTTAAATTCGCCAAATCCGTTTTATTCTTATCTATTTGAAGATTTAAAGAGCGTTGGATCCGTTCTTCTGTCTTCAAATTTTGCAAAGCCACAGCCTTGGTGCTTTCTGCAACACGCAATTCCGTTTTAATCTTGCTATTGGTTGTTTGTTCTTCTGCAACCTTACGCCGAATCCGTTGGATTTGAGCCGTTGTAAAAAATTTGGCTACAATCACCAATATCAAACCCATAATGGCTGCAAGTCCCGTAACCATAAGCAAAAAACCCTTGTACCCACGTGGCGAAAGTTATCTAAAAGAGCACAACAAAATATATGAATCTATACAATAAAAAGAAATGCCAACCCTGACATCTCAAAGATAAGACCTTTTGACCCGTATTTCAACCATAGATTGACTTCAAAACAGTAGGGTGCCTCAAATCAAATCACAATACATGTTCATCTTACACCCTTTCACTCACGCCTGAGCAGGTTTTAGTGTTCCAAGTATAGATCCCACAACAACCAGAACGGCCCCAACCCAACTCAACATATTCAACGACTCTGGTTCTACAAAACCTGGAAAAACAAATGTCGCCAAAGCCATATTACCTACCCTAAACAGGGGGTTTAAGGCCAACACCAAACTCACTCGAGAAACTTCAATATGTTTCATTGACGTGGCAAAACTTACACTCGTCCCGTCACCTGACCTTTATTCACACGAGCCCTTTCACATCGTCCACTAATTTTTTTAACGCAACATAATAAGCCAATTTCTCTGCTCGGGGCACCGGCAATGCGCCACTTGTTGAGGGTGCCAAAAAAAGAACCGCATCTTCTATTTTTTCATCCTGCAATCCATAATCTCGCTTCTCTCTTACCACTTTCGCATAACCACTCTTGCCGTTAAAACACACCACGCGCGGTTTGTACTTGCGCAGTTTTTCTTTTAATACATCAAATCCACCTATGTATTCATCCTTTTTCAAATCTCCAATGCCACGCGTTGCGCGTCCTTTTATAATATCGGTCACCCCAATATTATAATCCAATAACAAGTGGTCTTCTTCCGGTTTTAAGAGCCGGTCTGTTAACCCAGACTCATACAAAAATGGCCAAAATTGATTGTTTCTACCCGCATAATAATACCCCACTTCGGCAGACCGTAAACTTGGGTTAAACCCCACAAACACCAAATCCAAGCCCCGTTTTAAATAATCTTGCAACACATTTTTCTCATTCATCACAAAGCCTTGTTGACAGGTTTCTGGTAATTCGTTTAAATTACAGACGCATACAACGAATATCAATAAAAAGAAGATGGTGAATCATTCGAACAGGGTCACAGATATACACGACGCGCGTGGCGCAGA
>JBLHJX010000340.1:0-5242 GCA_047619225.1 Candidatus Latescibacterota bacterium | reverse complement strand
AACGAGGCTGGTGCGGCCATAATCGCGGCCTTCGTTGCTGAGGAAGGCGAGCTGGGTGCCATCGGGTGACCAGCGTGGGTGGAGGTTGAGATACCCTTCGTCGTGGATGAGGTCGCCTTGGGCGGGGCTGGCATCCAAGTTGGTTTTTTGAATCGTGTAGCGTTCTTCAAGGGACGCTTTCCATTGGGCGTGCAGTTCTTTTCCCGATATCCCCAGGGCTTTTTGAATGGCGCCGTCAAAATCTGTTCGCCACAAAACGGCCATGTTGCGATACAGTTCCCCCAATTTTTCTCGCCCAAATGTGTTGACTATGTAGAGGGTGAGCGCATATCCGTGGTCATAAACTTTTTCAAATCCCAAGCCCGTTTTAGACCCAAAGACACCCATTTCGTTGTGGGTGAGCAAGGTGTTGTTGATGATGGCTTGGCGCAAGATCATGTCGCGGTGCGAGTCCCAGTAATCGTGTTGCACACCCGGTGCCATATATTGTGCGGTACCTTCGGCAAACCAGGGGGGGATGATGGTCATGGGCACGGCATATGACGTGAGGATATTGGGATAACCATCGAGTATGTCGTCGCGTTTGCCTTCACCCTGATAACGCAAGTAATGAAAGAAGATGGCAGGCATGCGCCGCGAGCCCTTACGGGCAGTTTGCAGCGAGATGATGTGCGTAAATTCATGTGTGATGACATTGCGCAACCAATCTGTTGTACCGCGCAGCCCAAAGTCGAGGTTGGTGACCCAAATTTCTATGGTGTTGTGATAATAATACGCCCCGCCATTGGCATAGTCGTCGGTGTCTTTGAGAATGAGGCGCACTTTTTCATCAGGCTCAAAGTTGTAAAACGAGGTCACGGGACCATACGCTTCTTCTGCGGCAGTGGTCGCCCGTTCGGCAAACTTATCCAAACCTTGGTGGTAATAGATCTTAAAGTGCTCGGTCTCTACCTTTTGCCAAACCAATTCAGGATGATTGGCATCAAACTGAGCATTGGCAGATGATAGAAACGCAAAAAGCGTGAAGAAGAGTATTGTGGTTAATTTGAGCATAAGAGATGAAGGACGATCTTTTGATAGAGTTGTCTACAATCATGATTCTAAGAATTCTTTGCCTTTAAACCATTATCAGTTTGAAACAATGCATCACTTAATCACCGCAACCTTAATAAACCGCACGTCCCGCTGCGTCCCATTCGACGCCTCCAACCGACAAATATAAAACCCACTCGCATAATCCGACACATCCCAAGCAATTTCGTTTTCCGTATTGGGCAGTGGGTTACTGTGCGTCAGGTCGTCCACTTTTTCACCGAGCGGATTGTAGATAACCGCACGAATATCGGCAACACCCGAAAGATAAAAACGAATTTTTGCCCGATCCCCATTGCGAATTGGGTTGGGATAAACATAGGCGCGTTTTTCTGGCAAGAGTTCTGTGAAGACGGGTGGATCGATTACGCCAACACGCGGTAGTTGCAATTTGCCTGTGTTGCCCGATCCACCTCCCAATTGTCCCCAGATGACTTGATTGCCAATATAGGATGGATCGATGTTTTCAAGATGAAAGAGTTGTATGGCACCGTTTGTCGTGAAGGTCACCAGTTCGAGTGTGCCGTCGTTGTCCAAATCGTCAATGAGTGGTGATGCATAAATGGGTCCAGGCACAGACAGTGGAAAACCCGCGAGGGCACCCCCTGTGGCCGTGAGGCCATAGATGAGACCGCCCGGAGAGCCGATGATGATTTCGAGTGTGCCGTCGGCATTGATGTCGGCAATGATGGGGGATGCCTGTATCGCACCCGATTCGTCTTTGAGCGGGAAGGAGAGTGCACCCCCATTTTGCAAGGTGCCGTTAAAACGAAAGACCCAAATTCGCCCCATACCACCAAAGAGCACTTCAATGAATCCGTCATTGTCTAAATCTGCGAGTACGGGCGATGAGGTCGCCCCCCCTATCACTGGATCGCTTTGATAGGCGATGCCTTCGGCTGTGAGAACATAAAGCTGTCCATTTGAGGTGACAACGGCAATGTCGTCTGTGCCATTTTGATCGAGGTCACCAATGGCGGGGGATCCGATAATGGGATCGAGAGACGCGATGAGTTGGTTTTGATTGGCACCACTGATGAGGTGAACTTGTCCATTGTCTGTAACGGCAATGAGTTCGTTGTCTGGGTCTGTGTCGATATTGCCAACCGCGAGCGATTGAATTTCAGAGGGCAATGCAACAGACCCTCTTCTTAGAGAAGAGAATACACCCCATCCTATTCTACCGTCTGACCACCCCCAAATATCAACTGGTGTGTCTGGAAATATCGCAATAACTGGAGGCGTTGATAAAAACGGAAATGGTGGAGATATAAAATCTGAAATAGCATGAATGAATTCTTTGGGTTCATTCCAGATGATAGATTGATTCGCATTACTGTCGTGATATAAGAGTTCAAGGCCTTCAGCCGTATTTACGAATTCGCCGACGGTAGGGGGGAGGGATGAAGAAAACCGGAAAAAATTATCTGTGTTTAATGAAGGTAATGAAAGCGGCACGCCCAAAAGACCCCAAGCAGAATAAATTTCAGTCTCTTCTGTAATGCCACGAAGGATTTCTTTTTTTCCGTCATTGTTGAGATCCATGGCGCGAGGGGTCGCATTGGGGTTGGGTGCGAGGCCTGTGATGGGCCAGTTGTCTTGCTGTTGTGCAAAACGAATGGCCACCGTCATGGTGTCGGCTTGTGGGCTAAGGATCTCAATGGTGACACCCGTTGCATAGCTCAGGTTGCTGTTGGTATTGGGCGTGGTTTCTGGGCCAATAGTGGCATTGTTGCCTATGTAAAAGGGATCGTTTTCGCTGCCTTCAATCGCACTAAATGAGATGATACCGTTTTGTACCACTCGGCTTGCCGACACGTTGCCAATGTCTAAGAGACCATCGGCTTCTTCAAGGGCAATGCCTCGGCGATATTGGGTGAAGGCAATTTCGTAGTCGGGGTTGCTGTTGATATTTTTGCGATCACCGCTGGCGTTGATCACCGTGTCGTCTATGTGCCAAATGAGAATGCCCGAACCCGGGATGAATGCATCTTGGTCGTCAACAGAGAGCCAAACACCATTGGGTTGTGACAGTTGAATGGTGGGGGTTTGACTGTGCACCGTTAGGCGGGATATGCGATTTTCGATTAAGAAGTATTCTGTGGCACTAAGGGGCACCTTGACGGCTTGGGGGAGGTCTGATTGGATGTGTGCGGCAACAATTTGAAGGGTGTCTGAACGCGTGACGGTTATGGGGGTGGTCCAACCGAGTTTGACACGTGACCATACCATCGGCAGGCTGGGCAAAAAGCCGATGAGGGTTGTGCCGATACGATCGTCACCGTCATTATCAGATGTGGTGCTAAGCGGTTGAAGGCCCAATTTGTCTGCTTCTATGAGATTATTTGCCCCGGTGTCCATGAGGCTCCAGTCCCCCACAGCAGGCAAATCATTTTCAAAGTCCGATAAGCCGGGCAACCCCAATTGTGAGGCAAAAAAACGGGCGAGCGTGCCGTTGAGTCCCCCACGGCCTGAGGTGCTGATGGCTTCGGGTAAGAGCATGCCACTTGTGATGGTGAACGCGCCGTTGTCTACAGCAATGGAACCTTCAACAAAGTCAATGAGGTCGCTTTGACTGATAAAGGCCGAGGGGATATCGTTGAGTGCTTGACTGGCTTCGCCCCCAAGGCCCGCATGAAAGATGGCGAAAGCGTCGTATTGCGAAAAATCGAGGTTATCTGCTTCGGCCACATCTGCGGCCAAAATGCCATCGCGGAAGAGGCGAACGATGCGTTCGGACACTTCGTTGCGGGTGCGGCCGTTGCCATAATCAATGAGGGGTGTTGTGAGTTCATAGCTGTTATTTTCTGCGCGGGGAAACACATCGTATTGGATGGCGAGCTGGCCATTTGAAGCGGTATTGTAATAGTTGGTGAGGGCCTGTAGATGGGCTTCAAAATAGATGCGGTTGTGCGGGGGCATGTCAAAAGGGTAGGCCAAACTGTCTTGCACATCGGCAAAAGTTCGCAGGTCAAAGGTGCCATTACCGCTGGTGGTTTCTTCGTCTGGCGATTCTTGAGGGAAGGACACACGTAAGGCCAATATACGGTAGGTGTCTACGGCCTGTACTGGGTGAACGTACACAACACAAGCCACAAGGCAGAGCAGAAGAGCAAGGCACCCCGGCTGGCTACATTGTGGCTTGTTTTTAATTTTAAATGTCAACCCCACAGTCCCCACATCTAAAGAATTTAAAGATTAAGGCGTATACTATTGTCACGAAAATTGGGTGGGGCTAAAAGTGAAAGCCGCCAGAAAAACGGAACACATTGCGCAGGGCTGCGCTGTTGTCAATGAAGTAAGAGATGTCAAAGGTTGCCCAGTTATATTTAAGGCCCAAACCGGCTGTAGGAAGTGTGCGCTTTCCGTCTTGGTCGTGCCAATAACCTGCACGAAGTGCAAAGGCCGATTCTTCAGAGAGCGTATATTCCCATTCGGCCCCAATTTTGTAGTCGATGTCTTTGAATTCTGCTTCGGGTGTGTCGTTGCTCCAACCCGTTGCAAACGAAAAGAAACCACCGTCGCGATCTGGCAAGGGTTTGTAAACATCGGTTGTGACCAAAAGGCGAGATTTCTCGGTTTCATAAGGCACAAATGCAATACCAAGGGTAAAGTTTTGAGGCAGTGGATCGGCTTGGTCGGCATCAATAAAGGTCATGTTGGGGCCCACATTGCGTAAGACTGTGGCCAATGTGAAGCGCTTGGTCGGTTTCCACATCAAGCCAAAGTCACCCGCAAAGGATGTTCCTGCGCCCTTGCCTTGCTCGTTGCCCACTTGCACATTGGCGAGGTTTTCGTGTACAAATTTGACAGTGACACCCATTGAAAGATTTTTGAGGAGGTGTGTGCCGTAAGAAACGCCCAATCCCATGCCAAAGCTGGTGAATTCGCCCAAAGAGTTGCCCTGGGAATCGGTCTGGAATTGTTTGCCAAGGGACGTATAAATGAGGCTGAAACCGAGGTTGCCAATGCCCTCAAATGGATGGGTATAAGCGGCAAAAGACGAAAAAATGTCGCTGGCCAAATTGGGCACTGGTTTGTAAAAGGTGGTGCTTACACTGCGTCTGTTAAAGTCTGCCAATGCGGCAGGATTGTAGTAGGTGGCATTGGCATCATCTGCAATGGCAACATAGGCATTACCCATAGCAGA
>JBLHJX010000339.1:0-5245 GCA_047619225.1 Candidatus Latescibacterota bacterium | reverse complement strand
ACGCCAGCTTCTTCAGCCACCGGTAAAACACGCTCTAAATAATAGGCATAATTGGCCCACATTTCTTCAGCATCAAATACACGTTCATGGGTCAACGGCGCGTCTTTATGTTCGTCTAAATTAAAGCGCGTACCTTTTGCCCCACCGCGCAAAGTCGCAGGCACAGGCGTGCGCCACACCTTATTGGGCATCCAGTGATAACCCAAAATTGGAATACCTGCCTTACCCATATTGCGAATGGTTTCAGACATATGTTCAATCTGTTCATCGCGCCCAGGCAACCCCAACATCGCCTTCTCATAATAATGAACCGGCACATTCTCAAGTGCCATCAATCGCACACCCTGCGCGTTTGACTGGTCAACCAGCGCCTTTAAGTCTTCATATTCCCACTGATATTCCCCGGGTAACCTCGGTGTATTCATCAAAAAATCATTTGCACCAAGCTGCTTGATATAAATCAGCATATCATCAGTCAGCTCATTAAACTGCCCCAACGCAACACGCATCTTCAATTCAGCCATTGCCTTCTCCTTTGAAAAGATAAACCGCTAAGCGCTAAGAGCAGAGCGTTAAACCTGCTATTACGCTTCGCGCTCTGCGTTCTCCGCTCTGCCCTTTACTCTTAATTTCTTCACAGCCTTCACTATCACATCTCCTGCCCGGTCAATTTCCTCACACGTTGTAAACCGCCCCACCGAAAGCCGCAGTGTGCCCCGAGCCCATTCCATTGGTACCTTCATCGCTGTCAAAACGTGCGACACGTTTACCTCACCCGAGTGGCAAGCAGCACCCGCCGAAGCCGCAACGTCATCGCTCATTTCAGCCAACACATCGTCCGCATCCACATCCAAAAATGACACACTCAATGTATTGGGCAACCGATGCTCCAAATGACCATTAGTCCGAACATCCGACACACCACTTAACAATGCATTTTCCAATCGGTCACGTAATCCTATTAAATGTTCGGCATGCGTTTCCAAATCACGGGAAATAATCTCACACGCTTTTCCTAATCCTACGACTTGCAACACATTTTCGGTACCTGCACGCCACCCTTTTTCATGCCCTGCCCCGTGCATAAATTTCTCCAATTCGACACCCTCTCGCACAAACAAAGCCCCAACACCCTTTGGTGCATACACCTTATGCCCTGCCATTGAAAGAAGATCCACACCCAACGCCTGAACATCTACCCCAAGCTTTCCAATCGACTGTGCCGCATCTGTGTGAAACGCAATATCGTGCCGACTCGCCAATGTAGCAATGTCTTCAATCGGTTGGAGGGTACCCACTTCATTATTCGCATGCATCACACTGATCAAAATCGTTTCAGGCAACAATGCCGCTTCCAAATCACCCACATCAACGCGCCCCGTTTCATCTACAGGCAAATAAGTGACCTCAAACCCTTGTGTCTCCAACCACGCACATACTTCGGTCACCGCTGGGTGTTCAACTTGTGTCGTCACAATATGATTGCCCAGATCACTGCGCGCAAATGCCAATCCTTTAATCGCAAAATTATTCGCTTCCGTACCACCACTGGTAAAAATTACTTCATCAGGCAAACAATTCAGCAGATCTGCAACTTGCTTTCGTGCAGCCTCAACAGCCCGATGTGTCACTTGTCCAAAGGCATGCGCACTCGATGGATTTCCAAAATGCGTTTCTAAAAACGGCCGCATCACCTCAATCACCGCTGGATCGTGTGGTGTCGTCGCGTTATAATCCAAATAAATCGCCATAATCATCTCCTCTTTGCCCGCAAATAAACACGCACAAATGAGAAAGTCAAGCCCTGAAGAAGCAAGAATTCGAGTTTCGACATCACATTTGTGTAAAATTTGACACAAAAAAGTCCCAAGGGAAATCAGATTCCCCTGGGTTTGATCATCTCGAGCTTTAACAGTATTTCTAAACAAACATGTATATACCAAAAGCAACACAGCCACATCCCAACACGCCAAAAACAAGACCCACATGCCACAAACCTTGGCGCCCAGCGACAATGGACATTCCACTCATGGTAATGGCCATTGAAAGCAACGTCACACCCATTGCAAAAGTCGTATTGATATGATTTGATGACAGCGCCAATTACACCTTAAACAAAAAGTGAATAATATCCCCATCATCAATTACCGCATCACGGCCTTTTAGAACAAACTTGCCTGCAGCCTTCACCTTTTGTTCGCTACCCAATTCGATTAAATCTTCAAATTGCATCACTTCTGCCCGAATAAAACCACGTTCAATATCTCCGTGAATCACCCCACCGGCAACAGGTGCCAGCGCACCTTGTTGAATCGTCCAAGCGCGCACCTCATCTTCACCTACTGTAAAATACGACATCAATCCCAGCGTCTCATAACACAACAACGTCAAACGATCCAATGCAGGTTTCTCAATGCCCAATTCTTCCAAAAAAGAAGTGCGCTCTTCGTCATCTAACTGCGACACCTCTTGCTCAATCTGAGCAGAAATAGCAATCCACCTAAAACCCTTCCCCGTGAATTCTTGCTCGAGTTCTTCTATCAAGTGCTCATCACCAAGCTGATCTTCTCCAACATTGAGCACAACCATCACGGCCTTTCGAGTCAAAAATGGATAGCTCGAAATCAGCTTTTCGTCTTCCTCCGAGAACACAAATTGGCTCAAGGGATGGCCCTCTTCCAAATGAGTCAGCATGCGCGTCATCAACTCGGTTTCTTTGGCGGCACGCGCAATATCATTGGGCCGTTTCTCTTTGGCCAACCGTTCCAACCGTTTCTCCACAAAAATCTGATCGCTCAAAATCAATTCATCCCACAGCGCCTGAATATCGCGGCGGGCGTTTACATCACCCTCAGCATGAAAGACGGTATCATCTTCAAATACCCGTGCCAAATAACAAATCACATCGACCTTTTCCAACCCCTTCAAAGTTTCGGCATTGCGGCTTGCATCTGTATCCATATCGGGCAACAACACAAATTCCATCTGCGCGGGTGTTTCTTTTTTGGGGTGAAACATCTCCACCAACTTCTCAAATCGCGTATCGCGCACTTTTGCCAACCCGAGATTCACCTTATCACCATCTTGTCCTGTCAAAAGACTAAACAACGTTCGTTTGCCTACCTGAGGCAATCCTACAAGGCCCAATTTCATAGTTTCTAGACTCCTTCATAATCACGCACAAGAGTTGACGATTCGGCACAAGCACTGTAATATACATAAGACGCTAAAAAACCCCAACATCAGCATGATATCAAGACAAAACCCCGAGTACGATAAACCGTACTCGGGGTTTTCTATGCAATGAATATAAGTGCCTGTTCTTACAAAGATTGCTTTGTCATTTCAATCCGCTCGATTTCATCGCGAATCATACCCGCATCTTCATAGCGCTCCTCTATAACTGCTTTTTGCATCTGTTCTTTTAAAACAGTGAGCAACTCACCAGGGTCTATGTCATCACCGGGTAAAGAAAAAGCATCTTCAGTAGGGGTGATCAAATCATCAACGGCACCCTCAATGAGGTTGGGTACGTCGAGTTCCACCTCTGCTGCAATATCTTCAACAGAAGGATTTAATGGCTCAAGCTCCAAACTGTTGTGCCTTTCCTTTGTTCGGTAGCCAACCTCCTGAATAATCTTGCCATCCATAAAAATAGGTGCGCCAAATTTAAGTGCCAACGCAATACAGTCGCTGGGGCGTGCATCAAACCGGACCTGTTTTCCACCACTTGACAGAACCAACTCGGCATAAAAGATGTTTTCTTTAAAATCGACGACCTGTACTTCTTCAATTTCGGCATCAAAATGGGTTAACAGTGTACGCAACAAATCATGAGTTAAAGGACGCGGTAAACGCTCTCCTGTCACCTCTGCCCAAATCGAAAGCCATTCTGTATGCCCAATTTCGATGGGCACAAGCACCCTACCGTCTAAGCTTCGCAACCACACCACTTCTTGTCCAGAATTGGGTTCACTCAAGTTATCCACACGCATTTCGATCATAATGCCCCATCCTCCTGATTTTTTTTGCGCAACGCCATCATTGCACACGCCACAGATCTCGGGGGAGACCGCTGTGGCATAATATATGACATTTTTAATACATCGGCAAATATTCAACCCTTAAAGAATAGCCAAATTTTCATCAGATGCCAAATTGAATTTTATCTTGTACAATCATTCATTGACAGAACCTTAAAAATCATACATGCATATACACCCACAAAGACAAGGAAACCTGTATGAAACTCTCTCTCTCAGTCCGTGTTGCTGAAAAATTTAGCAACAAACGTGAAATTGACATTGCTTTGCCAGACCTTGCACACATCGCCAAAACGGCAGGGTATGAGGCCCTATGTATGCGGGCCTCCATGGCAGGCACCCACAGTTCCCCGGGACATATATCAGACGCAAAACGCATCGCGGGCCAAAATCAACTGGCCATTTCTATGGTTACCGGTGACTTTGCCATTCCCGAAAACGGCTTAGAGGGCCCCCGCTGTTTGCGGCACATTACCCCGCACTTAGACCTATCGGAAGCCTTAGAATGTGATTTAATGCGCGTTTGTATCAAAAACCAAAGCGACATCCCCTTTGCCCAACGTGCTGCCGATGAAGCCGCAGAACGTAACATGCGCCTTGCACACCAAAGCCACACCCAAAGTTTATTTGAAACAGTTGAAGGCAGCCTCGAAACCCTTGCCAAAATCAACCGGAGCAACTTTGGCCTCATTTATGAACCGGCCAACCTTGCCTTGTGTGGTGAACCTTATGGCACAGAAACCCTCAAAGTCTTTGCACCCTACCTGTTTAATGTCTACCTTCAAAACCACGTGCCAGACCCCAACGGGAATTTGGCCATGACCACCTGGGTAAAGGGTGTGGTGAACTCCACCTTAAGACCGTTAGATGAACCAGGTGGCATCAATTTCCAACAGGTATTTGACGGCTTAGACGCCATTCATTACACGGGTTATGTCACACTCCATCACGCCTTTGGAGATGCCATGCTCCCAAATGAAGCCGCTAAGCGCTCAGCAGACTTTCTCAAATCATTTACCAACCCATAAACGGGTCGCAGGTCTTAGGTCGCAAAAATGCCTGTTTTTGACTTTGGCCTCTAACAGAATCTTTCCAAACCCGAGGTTTTCATGAACATCTCAACCCTCCAAAACACCTTTACGACACACAATATCAAAAAGGTCAAACTTGTAACCTTTGACATAGAAGGCATCTGCCGGGGC
>JBLHJX010000338.1:0-5278 GCA_047619225.1 Candidatus Latescibacterota bacterium | reverse complement strand
TTTGGGGTTTGGGCCGCGTAGGCGTAGACCGGTGATGCGTATGTTTGGGCCAAGTGTGCGAATGAGGGGGCGTGTTTGAAAGGTGTCGCTGAAGATCATGCCACCTGGTGAGCCGTTTTGGCCTCGGTTGCTGGCGAGGGTGACGCCTTCTGGGATTTCGAGTATGAGTTCTTCTATGTAGATGCGTTCGGTGCAATCGATTTGGGCGCGGGGGTGGATGTAGAGCACGTCGCCTGACTTGGCTTGGGCGAGGGCATCGAGGAGTGCGTCGAGTGTGCGGATGGGGGGTGAGGTGGGTTGGATGGTTTGGGTATAATGAAGGCCGCCACCAATGGGGCCAACTTCATTGGCAGAGGCGCCACAGGTTTTACCGTTGAACTGGATGCTCGTTTGAGATAGTTTTGGGATTTTGGCATTGAACATGTTTGAGCATTCTGAATGAGGTTTGGGGGTGATTCTTTGGTTGGTTGCTTGGACTGCCTGCGGCGCGTTCTTTTCTTGAACCCCCAAGAAAAGAACCAAAAGAAGGGGGCCACTGCGTGGAGCTTTAATGCACTTCAGTGTTTTTACGGGCTGAGACCACCCTCACCAGCCCGCGCAGTTCCCACACCCCGCCTCGTGTTCCACACGCCCTTCAACCCACACATCAACACCACACCAACTGCACAACGGCCCACACCGCAAGGGGGCGGCATGGGGTTTATAATAATTTATGGGCTTGGGTGACGACTTTGCGGTAGGCTTCGGCGTGTTCTTTGATGATGTTTGTGTGGCAGTGTTTAAACCACGGGGTTTTGTAGATGCGATCGGGGAGGCTTTCTGTGACGGGGAGACTGCCTTCGGGTTGGCGTAGGTCGCGGTTGCTGTTGGCGATGCGGGTGGGTTTGCCGTGGTTGAAGGTGTCGGCTTCGTTGAGCACGGGATGAAGGTGCATCAAAAGGTTGCCACCAGGGGTGCATTCGGAGCCTTCGGCTTGAATGGCTTTGGCGAATTTTTGGACGCTTAAACCGCCGAGTTCTTCGGTGAAATAACGGCCGCGACAGGCGTACCAGCCTGCGTTGGTACTGCCGGAGTCTTTGGGGGGGCGGAGGCCGCGAATGCCGGGGGCGCCTTCGAGCAGATCCCAAAAGCAGTTCATGGCTTTTTGGATTTCTGCCATGCGTTCTGGGTAGTATTTGAGTTGGACACGTCCGACGGCGGCGGAGATTTGGTGCATTCGGTTTTTGACACCGCCGAGGGGGAGGCCGGAAAATGGGGTGAGGTCGGGTGAGGTGAGGTCGCGGGTTCGGCTGTAATGGCCGTAGGCGGCGGCGCGTTCGTACATGTATTTGTTGTTGGTGATGAGCATGCCACCTTCACCTGCGACGAGCGATTTTTGGGCCATGAGTGACATGGCGGCTACGTCGCCAAAGGTGCCGGTGAGTTGGCCTTTGTAGAGGCCGCCTTGGGCGTGGGAGACGTCTTCGATGACTTTGAGGTTGTGTTTTTTGGCAACGGCCATGAGGGCATCCATATCTGTTGGATGCCCACAGTAGTGGACGACCATAATGGCTTTGGTGCGGTCGGTGATTTTGCGCGCGACGTCTGCCGGGTCGAGGCCCATTGTTTCGGGGTCCATTTCGGCAAAGACGACTGTTGCGCCTAAGTTCATGGCGGGCAAGGCCGAGGCCCAGTAGGTCATGCTTTGGCAAATCATTTCGTCACCAACACCGAGGCCAACGGCAAACATGGCCGCTTGTAGGGCGGCGGTGCCATTGCAGTGGCCCAGGGCGTGTTGAACGCCAAACCAATCTGAAAATTCTTTCTCAAATTCTTTTGTCACGTCGGTGCCCGACATATTGCCTGATCGGAGCACATGGAGTGCGGCTTGTTCATCTTCTTGGGTGATGATGGGCCAGGTGAAGATGTCATCGGGGTCGGTTTGTACGGCTTTGGGGCCGCCAAGGATTGCGAGTTCTTCCATAAGGTCTCACTGGGGGCAAGGGGTGTGTTTTAGAGGGTGATATTTAGTAGTTTGGCCGCTGTGCGATAGCTGATGTTTTTGAGGGTTTCGGCATCAACGGGCAGTTGGGCATGTTTGACAAGGGCAGGGCCTGCATAGGAGAGCGGCAAGTTGGTGCCAAAGAGGATGTGGTTGGCACCGCCGTCGTCAATGAGGTCGGCCAAGTCGCGGATGGTATTGGCGTTTGTGTGAAGTCGGTAAAAGATTTCGACGAGTGAAAGGTCGATGTACCAATTGCTATTGCGAATGTCTTGGCGTTTCCAAAGGGCAGAGCTTGTGATGGCGCGCGCATTTGGTATGATGATTGTGGCTTCAGGTACGGCTGATATGAGGTCGGCGATTTGGGTGAGATCGGATTCTTTGGCAGGGTCCATCCAGTGGTGTTGGCGTATGTCTTCGAGGCGGTTGGGTATAAAGAGTGGGATGTTGTTTTGCGCACAGGCATTGGCCACGCTTTTTGCTTCTGGGCCATTGGTTTCGAAGCCTTGATAGGGCGGAAAAATGCGTATGCCTTTCATGCCCCACTTTAGGCAGTCTTGGAGGTCGTCTTGCCAGTGTGGCGACAAGGGATTGATTGTGCCAATGGAGATGAGCCGGTCTTTGTGTGGTTCAAGATCGTGAAAAAGTTTTTCATTGGCCGAATAAGGGTGCCGATGAAAGAGTGCATCGATAGAAGATACGGCGGCCATTTGAATGCCAGAGCGGTCTAAGCGGGCAACAAGTTTTTCGGGTGTATTGTCGCGCAAAGTGCGAAAGGGAAGGTTGCCGATGTAGGCATTGATGTCAATGAGCATTGAGGTGCGTTCTTTCTTTTAAAAGCGCGATTCGGTCGGTGTGGCTCCTTGTGGCGCGAGAATACGTTCTGCATTGCCCCAAAAGATGAGTTCGCGTTGTTCTTCGGTTAGGTCGGCGTCGAGCACTCTGCCCACTGAGCCTGCCATGGTGCCGTCGGTGCCAAATAGAATTCTTTCGACACCCATTTCTTGGACGGCAAACTCGACCATACCGTCGTCAAGGTTGCTGCCACTGACATCGATATAAACATTTGGTGAGGCATTGCGCATTTCACGCACGGTTTGTTCCCAATCACCGCCGCCTGCAATGTGTGCGTGAATGAGCATGGCTTCGGGATATCGTTGGCTGGCTTCCGTGAAGTGTATGCCGTGTGAAATGTGAGGCTGGGCCGCTTTGAATTTGGGTTGGGGATAACCGGCATGTTCTAAAATGGGCACCTTGCGTTTGACCGCGCGTTCGATCACGGGAAAAACGGCAGGATCATTTATCCAATACTGATTGTAAAGTTTGATGCCTATCATGCCCGCATCAAGGCAGCGATCAATTTCGTCCAGTGCGGCTTGATAATGGCCCGGAATGACAAAACACCAGCCGCGAATACGTTTGGGATGGCGTTTCATGGCAGAGAGAATGGTATTGTTGTGCAGGCAGATCTCTTCGGGAGGGATAATTTTCCCGCCGCCGACAATAGAGGAACACCACAATTCGGTGATGCCGAGGGCTTCTCCACATTCAACAAGGTGATCACTGGATTTTTCCCAGTTGTCCATTTTGAAAACGTGGCAGTGCATATCGATTTTGGGGCGTTTGATTCCTGCTTGAATATCGAGTGGCATAAGCGTTGGAACCTCTAACAGAATGGTGATGGGTTTAGCAGAATGGTTGTTTGGTCTCACGCGAGGCCCCGGAGAGCATTTACTGAAAGAGACACAGATGATGAGCTGATAAGATAATGTGTGATGTGGAGATGTCAATTGTTTTGAAAAAGAAAAGGGCCACAATCTGTTGGGATTGTGGCCCTTTTAAATAAATCTAAAATTTAAGCTTGAGGCGGATCACCAAATGACCTTTGATAGAGGTCGTGAATGGCCGCTTTTCCTGCGTCAGTGAGATTTCGTGTGCCCGTGCCGGTAAATGGACGGTGGGGGATCATCGGGGCGTCGGGCGTCCATTTGCCATCGCGCCAAGTGAACCAACCTTCACGGTCTTGATCATAAACGCTGACGTCACAGTTAAACATTTTGGCCAATTCTACACCCCAACCTGTGCCGCCTTTAACCGTGTCGTCGGGTTGAATCCAACCCACTGCAAAGATATGGTAGCTGTTGGTAACCATATGGTAAATGGACTGGATAACACGCCTGATTTTGTCGGGGCGTGCGTAGTTGCGTCCCATTTTTTGAGAGACAATTTCCATACTGAGGTCCCCTTTTGTGAGTTCCTCAGCGTTTAATACTTGGGCACTTTTATTGCGTACCATTTGGTGGTCTTCAAAGGAATAGTTGACCTCAGGAATGTGCCATTTTTCTGCCTGTTCTCCAAATTCAGCTTCAGCACCTTTATGTCCGCCACTGTAGAGTTTGAGTTTGGATCGTTCTTCGGGCATGGTGTTCTCCAATTCTTGGTGGATGGCAAACCGAACGAGGCTAATGTAGGGTTTTTTTTGGCCATTGTCAATAAAACCAAAAGATGAGAAGTTGACAAAAAATGTTTTTTGTAGACAATGTGAGAAAATAAAAAACGTCGCGGGCACACTGTTCTCGCGACGTTTAGACATTTATTGCGGGTGATTACCCCGAAATGATGCCGCCTCCTGGGGGGCGTCCTCCGGGACCTGGCATACCTTGCCCGGGAACCACAATGCGTGTTGCTTCTTGCCGGCGATGTTCTTGGGCTTCTTCTATCATTCTGTCTACAGCTTCTTTAATGGCCTGTGGAAATTGATCTAAGGCTTCTTGAAGGTTGCTGGCTTCGATGGGGGCAGAAACAGGCAAGGCACCCATTTGGGACATGATTTGTGTTGATGCCACATACATCGTTTCACGGCTTGGATCATCGGTGCCATCGGGTTTGATGGGGATGAGTTGGCGGATGGATGCCACGCGAAGATCGGTAATGGCCTGTTCGCGGTATAAGTTGTCTTGATCGACTTGAATTTGATCAAGGGGCAATTGGTCTGCCATGAGAAACTCCCTTTAAAAACAGTCTTGGATTGCGTGTCAAAAGCCCCCCGCACTTGACCCGAGTCGCAACCGCATGTGAATATTTGGGGGTAAGTTGACTATGAATATATGAGATATGCCTGTTTTGCGCAAATTTGGAATCAACGTACAGGCAAAGCCTTAAATGAGCATCTATTCATCTATCCATCTGTTCGTCTGTTCCGAATGTTTACCTTACGCGATTGAGGCCATTGAGGGCGGCTACACGATAGGCTTCGGCCATTGTGGGATAGTTGAAGGTGGTGTTGATGAAGTACAT
>JBLHJX010000337.1:0-5301 GCA_047619225.1 Candidatus Latescibacterota bacterium | reverse complement strand
CAACACAGTCTTAGGCACCGGAGGAGAAGCCAAAGTCTTCGCCGTGTTTCAGCAGCCCAACGTGGTTGCAAAACTCTACCACAAACCAACCAAAAAGCGCGCCAAAAAGCTCGACATCATGCATGCCAATCCCCCCGGTGACCCCATGGCAAGCCTCGGACATATCTCTATTGCCTGGCCCGTCGACTTGTTACAAACCACCGACCCCAATCCCAAAGTGGTTGGTTTTCTCATGCTCAATGTGTCGGGCATGAGCAGCATTCTCAACTTCTACAACCCACAGATCCGCCGCCAAAAATGCCCGCTCTTCAACTACAAATATCTACACCGCACAGCCCGCAACTTGGCAGCCGCAGTGCGAGCGATCCACAACCGTAACTATGTCATTGGCGACATCAACGAATCCAACATCCTTGTCTCAGACTCATCCCTCGTCACCGTTGTGGATACCGATTCCTTTCAAGTCACCGACCCCAATACGGGAGACATCCATCGTTGCCCCGTAGGCAAACCCGAATACACACCCCCCGAACTTCAAGGTATCACCTTTTCCAAAACAGACCGCCTAACCCAACACGACTTATTTGGCTTAGGCGTGCTCATCTTCCAACTCCTCATGGAAGGTTTTCATCCTTTTACAGGTGTCTACAAAGGCACTGGCGATCCCCCCTCTATAGAAGACCGCATCGCCAATGGTCACTTTCCATATCGCAAACGTTGGCACCGACCCTACGAGCCCAGCCCGCTTTCGCCCGACATCAACATCCTACATCCAGACCTGAAACATTTATTTATGCGCTGCTTCGAAACCGGGCACAAAAACCCAAAGCGTCGACCCGATGCACAAACCTGGATCGACGCACTCACAAAATCGGAAGATGCCCTCATTGAATGTGCGCAAAACAAACAACACCTCTATGGCAAACACCTCCGGCACTGCCCGTGGTGTGACCGCACCGCACGCCTAGGCGGCCGTGACCCTTTTCCCTCTTCACAAACCATTTACAAAGGCCTGCCACAACCCATTGCGGCCCCCAAACAAAAACCCATTGCACCGCTCAAGCCCAAAAAGTCCCCACCCGTATCTGCTTCATCTTCGTCCAGCACCATCATTTCAGGACAACCGAAAAAATCAAAAAAATGGCTCGTGGGCCTCACCCTCTTTTTTGTAGGGGCTTGGCTCATCACCAAAATAGAATTCACCTTTCCCAAAATTACGCTGCCCAAACTGCCCGAGTGGACGATCCCAGAAACAACAGCACCGACATCGGAACTACAAAAAGACGAAACGGAAGCGATCGCAACATCCGAAGTTAAAACAGCCACACCTCCAAACCCATTCCAAAATCTCCTCAATCGTTTCCAGGCCTTGGACAATTCCAATCTATCCGATCAGGATAAATTACGCCTCTACCCTCGATTTCTCAAAGATTTCCACACGCATCCCGAGGCCAAAGACTATCTCGAATATGTTAAAGACCGATGGGAAAAACTAGCCTTTTCTCAAATTAAAAACGCCTATCAAAATTTCCAATCCACGCCAACAAAAGAAACCACAGCCACTTTATTGGAAACTGCAAATACATATCTCAAAACCCAAAACAAAAGACAATCTGCAGCCACACACACCCAACGCTTTGCCAAATGGCATTTGGATGCCCACACACACACCCTGCGATTGATCGTTGACCAAGGGCAAAAATTCTATGTCCAAATCATTCACAATGGCAATATCTACGTCGAAACAAAACAACTTGGCAACTTCGCATCCGTCACATTGTCCCAATACAAATTCTCAGATACCCTTGCCATAAAAGGATATCAAGACGACCGATTTGACGACACCCAACTGGATCAAACGCTGACCGTCAACAGCTTCAAAGGCAACCATCACCTCACCCTTGCAGACAAAAGAGGAACAATCAATGTACAAGTCGTCTTTGAAGATTATCCACGAAAGCCCTCCCTCTGATCACTGCACGGGCGCACAGGCGAAGCCTACAATCAAAAACGGGTTACACACCTTTGTGTGTAACCCGTTTTCAATATGATACATTTATTACCCATCAAAGATCAGAAATCGAATCCAATCCCTCAGGCTGCGGCAAAACATAACGGATCGGCTGAATGGAGCCATCTCGTCGTTTAACCTGTTCAACACGCTGACACTTAATCACAGAATGTTCAATCATCAAATCATCATCAACAAGACAACCATAAAGATAGCTCGTACCCTTCACTGTTACCCGCTCACCAATCCGCATCGGGTGTTCGTCGCTTCCGGTCATAATCACACCCGATTCAATCCGGCTTTGTGCGCCAATTTCCATATTGCCTTTTACAATATTGTGGCTCAAAATCTCCACGCCATCCCCAATGACCATCGTTTGCCCAGGATAAGTACTGATTTCTACACCAACGCCAATATGCACACCTTGCCCTAAAATCACACAACCATCCAAATGACAATGATCACCAATGTTCACATTGCGGTTTAAATGAACTTCAGGCCCTAAATACGCACCTTTTCCAATGACAATATCCAAGGGACCATGATCTTTATCGAGAACGAGAATTTGTTCGATGACCTCATCGGCAATAAAAAAGTCTTCCTCATCAACAATGGTAATGGTGTCTTTCATGCGATCATAGGCCCAACCACGGGCAATAGCCTCCATCTGCCGCAAAACACTCTTCACATTAAAACCTAAAATATCCTCTTCGTTTTCGGCCACAGTCGCCCGCACCACCAGCCCATCTTGGTTTAACAAGCGTACAAAATCTGTAAACATCAACTCACCCTGGATGTTGTCGGTATTGAGTTGCTGGATGTACTTACGCAGTAAACCTTCCTTCAAAGCAAAAATCCCGGTATTGATCTCACGTGTATCCAATAACGCTTGCCGTGTGAAAGTATATGTTCGCCCCTTGTACATTGCTTCATAAGGCACAAGTACATCTAAAATGAGAATATCTTTGTGCTCTCGAATTTCAATTACCTTGTCATAATCTCCACCGGATGAATGTCCTTCAGCATCGATCTTGGGCACACGCAAAATCCGGCCATAATAATTGCTTTCGGCAGAACCACTATACACACCCGTGAACATCATCATATCACACGCTTCAGACTCAAATGCCCGCCGAAACTGATCAACGGCAACATCACGCAAAAGCCCTGTGTCACCCAAAAAAATATAAACATCACGACCGTCATCAACAGTCGGAAAAGCTTGTAACCCAACCCGAACGGCATCTCCAGTACCCGCAGGCAAACCCAACACAGGGTTTTCTTGATAGGCAAAAAGTCGCCCTTTCTGTGCACCCGTTGCCCGTGCCACATCGGCACCTTTAATGCCCACGACAACAACCTGATGAGGGCTGTCTAAACCTTTTCGAACCGCATCCGCCACACGCAAAACTGAGGGCCTACCCCAAATTTCGTGCAACATCTTAGAGGTCTCAGATCGAATACGCTGTCCATGCCCGGCGGCAAGCACAATACCAATGCGCTGTGCATTTGGCTCTATTTCAGAATTGAGTTGATCGAGTAAACTTTGAACCTGGCAATTTTCTTTTGCCATAAATACGTCCTCTATATTTAAAAAGCAATCAGACAAAGCAACCCTTAATGAATTGCTTTGTCTGTGCTCACAAAACCCTTTTCAGATACTCAAATGTCTAAGCATCTAACATGGCCACCAACCGACGCAAATTATCGTGCCCCATTTGAATGCCCATCAGCACATCTTCAATACCTTCATATTCAATTGACAATACGCCCGCAAAACCATCTCGTTTCATGATCTTCAAACAATGCAGAACATCCACATTGCCATGCCCAATAATGGCACCGCGCAAATAATTTCCACCCCGCGATTCAAACCACCCTTTACCCGGTGCCACACCCGTTCCAGATTTGATATGAAAATCCTTAGCATGACAGTGAAAGGCATACGGCATCAATCGCCCAACAGCCGTCGCGGGATCATCGTCAGCACAAACAAAATTGCCCATATCAATCAACACACCAAAGTTAGGATGATTCACGGCTGTCACCAATTGCTCAACCCGAATGCTTTCCTGACAAAACCGCCCATGATTTTCCACCATGGTCTTAATGCCCTTCGTTGCAGCATATTCCGTCACCCCGCGACATCCTTCAGCCAAACGAGGCAATGCAGCTTCAAAACTCTTTGGCCCAACATGGTCACTTGGCCAACCGCTTGTGGCATCATGACGCATACCTGGCACACCCAAAATCTCAGCCACATCCACCTCGGTCTTCACCCGTTCGATCTCGGCCTGCAAATCGCCATTTGACCCCTTCAAAAAGTCTGCACCAATCGTATAATTGACAATATCAATGCCCACACGATCAGCCTCTTCACGCAATTCCTTGGCATAATCGGGCAAGTTTTTACCCTCGGGCACAGAAATGGCCGAAAACTCAATCACATCAAAACCAATTTCTTTGGTCTTTTCAATAATGGCAATCTGTTCCAACTCACCCGACCTAACCAACCGACTAAAACTATACGAACTCACACCGATTTTCATAACATCCACCTTTTTTTAAAGTACCATCATTTTAATGATATACACCTACCCATTTAATATACCTCAATGTATGCAAGGATCTAAAAAATGTCCAAGAAATCTGTTATCCAGACACACGCGCAGGCAAATCTGGTGCATATTGATACGCGGGTTCTGACTGTTGTCGTCTTAAGATCGCAATGATGTCCTTCCAAGCTGCCCAAAGGCCTTTGTGACAATCGGGTAAATCGCTCTTAATTTCTCGATGTAATCTACCCAAATTATAGCAGGGAATGGCCGCATACATATGGTGTTCGATATGATAGTTCATCTGCCAATAGAGAAACTGCACAAATGGATTCAAAATCACCGTTCGACAAGAACACCGAAAATCGGGCACATTGTCTTGCAAGCCCACATGCTGTGTGTTATTGCACAAATAACGCAACCACCCGCCATAAAATTGACCAAATGTAACCAACAGGAGCAGTTGCCACCAGCCAAAGTAGAGTGATACGCCAACAATCGCGGCATGCCCCACCAACAAAAAACGCGACCCATTCACCAGTTCGCGACGTTTCTCAACCGCTGAATCAGGAAAAAGATAATGTTCCCATCGGCCGTCCAACCTACCCATAGCAATCCGAACTGTAGACTTTAACGTAGCCCAAAAACGCCACACATCCACAAACCCAAATTTGAGAAACCCCTTCAAAGTCAATGGCACAGGCAGCACCACTTCTAAGTCATTGGGTGCGTATA
>JBLHJX010000336.1:0-5323 GCA_047619225.1 Candidatus Latescibacterota bacterium | reverse complement strand
AAATTGTGTGCCGCATTTATTGTTTGATTTGCCCCCCTCGTCGTTTGAGCCGCCGCCCAAAGTTCATTCTTCGGTGTTGCGGTTGCGGTTTGATTGTGCGCCGCTTTATTCAGTTGTTGATCAGGATCTATTTTTAAAAGTGATACATGCGGGCTTTCAGCAACGGCGAAAAATGCTTCGTAACACATTGCGCCCTTTATTTGGAGGGGATGAGGTGTTGCTGGAAGAAATATTAGAAGAAGCTGGGGTCGCTTCTACGCTGCGCCCAGAGGCTGTTTCTGTAGACCAATTTGAGCGTATTGCGCGTACCTGGCACAAAAGACGTTAAAGGAGCGTGTTGTGGTTGGATCTATTCTCGATCGTCGTATTGAACCTCGTTGGGTTTTTTCAGAACATCCAGATAACGATGTGTTGGCGCAAACCAAGTCTGCGTTGAATATTCCCACGGTCATGGCCAAGATCTTGATCAATCGGGGTATACTTGATGTGGAAGAAGCACAACACTTTTTGGAACCTGCGTTAGAGAATTTGTTGGATCCTTTTTTGTTAATGGATATGGATTTGGCTGTGGACCGTATTTGGGAGGCGATAGATGCGGGTGAAAAGATTATGGTCCACGGAGATTATGATGTAGATGGTGTGACGGGTACATCGGTATTGGTACGTACTTTGGCGGCATTGGATGCCAATGTTACATTTTATATTCCACATCGTTTGGAACAAGGATATGGGATCTCTCCTGAGGGAATTGACCGTGGAGCGGCATTCGGTGTGACGCTGCTCATTTCGGTAGATTGTGGCATCACGGCAATTGATGAGGTGATCTACGCTAAGAAACAAGGTGTGGATGTGGTTATTACGGATCATCATCAGCCAAGTAGTTTGCCAGAGGCCGTAGCTGTTATTAATCCTAAGCGCGATGATTGTACCTATCCTTTTAAAGAATTGCCTGGGGTGGCATTGGCCTTTAAATTGGCCGAAGCGGTTTATCGAAAAAGGAACAAAGACCTTTCTCCGGTTTATGAAAATTTAGATCTGGTGGCGTTGGGATGTGCTGCTGATATAGTACCGTTGGTTGGGGAAAATCGAATCTTTGTGACGCATGGGTTGCGTTGTTTAAAAGAGACTACCAATCAGGGCCTTAAAGCATTGTTAAAGAATGTAGGTTTGTGGGGGCGAGAATTGGGCACGGGTCAGCTCATTTTTACTTTGGCTTCACGCATCAATGCTTTGGGGCGTTTAGAAAGCGCGATGGGGGCTGTGACGATGTTGACCACAGATGATGAGACCGAAGCACGGCAGATTGCGCAGATGTTAGAGACTCAAAATATCAAGCGTCGGGAAATTGATAGCCGCATGTTGTCTGAAGCACTGTCTTTGGTTGAAGAGCAAGTAGACGTGACAAAAGATCGTGCAGTGGTATTGGCATCGGCATCGTGGCATCCTGGGGTGATTGGGATTGTGGCCACGCGAATTGCTGAAAAGATGCATTTGCCAACCGTACTTATCTCACTTGATGGCGACAATGGTAAAGGCTCGGCACGTAGTATACCCAATTTTGATTTGTTTCAAGCCATTTCTTTGTGTCGCGAACATGTCGTGGCATTTGGTGGGCACAAATATGCAGCAGGGTTGACTATTGCGGCAGAGCAAGTAGATGCATTTCGCGAACATTTTTTACGCGTTGCTCGAGAATTGATACATGTCGAAGACATGGTGCCTTGTATCGATATTGAAAGTGAGTTGTCTTTAGATCAAATTGATATGCATTTGGTGAACGTCTTAAAGCGCTTTGCACCTTTTGGCCCCCAAAATCTACGCCCGGTGATGGTGTCAAAAAATGTTGAAGTCGTTGGGGCGCCTTCCCTAGTTGGGAATAATCATTTGCGGTTTAGTGCCCGACAAAATGGACGGGTTCTTGATTGCATCGGTTTTAACTTGGGGCATTTGGCTTATCGTCTTACACCGGGTGAATCTAATTTGGATATGGCTTATGTCATTGAAGAAAATGAATGGCGGGGACGAAAAGGTATTCAGTTACGTATAAAAGACCTGCGATAAAATGATTGCAGGATGGTCTTTAAAATTTATGAGGGTTTAGACATGCCTATACCAAAATCAGACAAGATTTGGTTTAACGGAGATTTGGTGGGATGGGATGACGCACAGATTCATGTCTTGTCACATGTTGTGCATTATGGTTCAAGCGTTTTTGAAGGTATGCGGTGTTATGAGACGGCAAAAGGTGGGGCGTGTTTCCGGTTGCAGGATCATGTTAATAGATTGTATGATTCGGCTAAGATTTATCGCATGGACATTCCTTTTGCACGTGAAGAACTGGTACAAGCAGTGTTGGATACGATTCGGGCCAACAACTTGAAAGCCTGTTATGTGCGCCCGATTGCGTTTAGGGGGTATGGTGAGTTGGGGGTGAATCCGGCACCTTGTCCTGTGGAGGTTGTTGTTGCTGTGTGGGAATGGGGCAAATATCTTGGTCCTGAAGCTTTAGAAAAAGGCGTATCGGCACGTGTATCTTCTTGGAATCGGCCCGCACCCAATACGATGCCCTCTCTTGCCAAGGTGGGTGCAAATTATATGAATTCGCAGTTGATCAAGATGGAAGCTTTGGCTGATGGATATGTTGAAGGCATTGCCTTGGACACTTCGGGTTATGTGAGTGAAGGCAGTGGTGAGAATATATTTATTGTTAAAAATGGCGCGATTTATACACCCTCAACGGGTTCTTCTATTTTGCCTGGAATTACACGCCACTCGGTGATTACTTTGGCAGAGTCGTTAGGGTATAGCATTACAACACGCCCAATTCCAAGAGAATCTTTATATATTGCCGATGAAGTGTTTTTTACGGGCAGTGCAGCAGAGATTACACCTATAGCAGAAATCGATCATATTCAAATCGGTTCGGGTTTGCGTGGACCCGTAACAGAGGCGTTGCAAGATGCTTTTTTTGGTTTGGTTGAAGGCACTGTGGATGACAAATACAATTGGTTGACTTATGTTTGATTTGGATAAGGATGGTTGCTGTGGGTATAGATAATATAAAGATTGCAGTTATCGGCGCAGGAAACATGGGCGGGGCATTGATGACGGGGTGGGTGCGGTCTGGGAAAATTGTACCAGAACAAATTACGGCAGTAGATGTGGTTGCCGATTTGTTGACACAGCGTCAGCAAGATTTGGGTGTGCGAATTTCGACAGAAGCCCAACCTGTTGTTGCTGAACAAGATGTGATTTTTTTGGGTGTGAAACCACAATATTGGCGTGCGACTGTTGCGGGGTTTAAGGACCAGTTGCACAAAGAGCAACTGGTTGTTTCTTTTATGGCTGGGGTACGTGTTCAGGCATTAGAGGCCGAATTGGGAGATTTGCCCGTGGTCAGGATGATGCCCAATATTCTTGCGCAGATTGGCGCTTGTGGTGCAGGTATTTGCACGGGTGAACATGCCACACAACCTCATTTGGCATTGGTGCTTGAACTGCTAAATTTGGTGGGCACAGCCGTTGTTGTGAGTGAAGCTCAGATGGATGCTGTGACGGGACTTGCAGGGAGTGGTCCTGCCTATGTATATACTATGATTGACGCACTGGCAGATGGTGGGGTTCGTATGGGCTTGCCCAAAGAAGATGCGTTGAAGTTGGCGGCACAAACCGTTTTGGGGGCCGCGCAAATGGTAATAGAAAGTGGCCTACACCCTGCGGTTTTGAAAGATCGCGTGACCTCTGCTGGCGGCACGACCATTGCCGGGTTACACGCATTGGAACGGGGTGGCTTGAGAGCGGCGTTGATGGATGCGGTAGAAGCTGCTACGCGTCGTTCTGAAGATTTGGGGAAATGAAATGATTGCGATTGTGGATTATGGGATGGGTAACTTGCGCAGTGTACAAAAGGCGTTTCAGCATGTGGGCGCACAAGCTGAAATTGTGAATCAAGCCAAAGACATTGAAAAAGCTGCGCATATTGTACTGCCTGGTGTAGGGGCTTTTGGTGATGCCATGCAAAATTTGAAACAGGCCGAGTTGATAGATCCCATTGTTAAAGCCATTTCTGAGGGGCGTCCTTTTTTGGGAATTTGTTTGGGTTTGCAGTTGATGTTTTCTAAAAGTGAAGAAATGGGGCAGCACCGTGGTTTGGATGTGTTGCCTGGCAGCGTGCGCAAGTTTCCCGGGGGTGAACGGATTCCACAGATTGGATGGAACCAGGTACGCATCCAAAAAGAAACGCCTTTGTTTGCGGGGGTACCCGACGGCTCTTATTTTTATTTTGTGCACTCATACTATGTAGATCCTCGGCACAAAACAGATGTTGTTGGGCTGACAGATTATGGTATTGATTATGTTTCTGTTGCTGGAGAGGGTTGTGCGTTTGGGGTTCAGTTTCACCCCGAGAAAAGTCAGGACGCTGGGTTAAAGCTTTTGCAAAATTTCTCTCGATTTTAGATGGGGCGCACCCGAAATCTTTTGAAAGGTTTAAAACATGTTGGCCAAGCGCATTATTCCTTGTTTGGATGTTAAAAATGGGCGCAATGTACGCGGTGTGAAATTTTCCGCTGATATGGATGCGGGTGATCCTATTGAACTTGCGCGGCGCTATGATGCTGAAGGCGCCGATGAGTTGGTGTTTTATGACATTACGGCATCGGCAGAAAAACGCGATATTGTTGGCGATTTGGTGAGGCGGGTTTCTGAAGTTGTGTTTATCCCGTTCACGGTTGGGGGGGGCGTAAGGACCTTTGAAGATATCCGTACCATTATTGAAGGGGGTGCTGAAAAGGCGTCGATTAATTCGGCTGCTGTTCACACACCTGAGTTGATCACGCAAGGTGCTGAGAGCTTTGGCTCACAGGCGATTGTTGCTTCAATTGATGCCATTCGGCGGATTGATGAAAAACAGCCTGATGTATTGCGTTGGGAAGTGGTCATTAATGGTGGCCGAACCGATACGGGTAAAGATGCACTTGAATGGGCTGAAGAACTGGTAGATCGGGGTGCAGGTGAATTGGTACTTAATAGCATTGATGCAGACGGAACAAAAGATGGTTATGATATTGAACTCAACCGCACGGTCGCTGGGCGTGTAGATGTGCCGATTGTGGCATCGGGAGGGGCCGGTGGACCAGAAGATATATATGAAGTACTTTCAAAAGGCCAAGCGAGTGCGGCGCTTGCCGCTTCAATCTTTCATTATGAGCAGTATAGCATTCCCGAAGTGAAGGCTTATTTGGCCAAGCGTGGTATTACGGTAAGGCCAAAAGTTTCTATTGCGCTTTAACGGGTCAACTTTGGTATATAGGTATATTGAATG
>JBLHJX010000335.1:0-5339 GCA_047619225.1 Candidatus Latescibacterota bacterium | reverse complement strand
ACCACCCTCCCATCCGCCAATCTCACAGCATCCAACGCAGCAAAGGGCGAAGGTAGATCTGTGGCAATTGCAGCAGACCACGTGTTTCCACCATCAAAAGACTCCGTTTGTAATACACTGCCCTGACTGCCTGAGGGCCTCAAAAATGCCAGCAAAGATCCATCAGCACGTTCAATCAACGATGGATGTTGATTCCTTTCCCCCAAAACGGGGCCCGTCATACGCCACGATCCCCCATCATCTTCACTGATCCAAAACCGAGAATGCCCATCATCATATTCTGTCCCAAAAATCAAATGCCCCGACAGCAACCGAATCGGTTTACATCGTGGCACATTTCCCCACTTTGCATCTATCACATTCACGTCAGACCAAGTCACACCCCGATCAGCCGATGTTTTCACCCGTAAATCACACGTACGCCACCGAACTCCAGGGCCATGCCTGCCATCCAATCGGCCCTGCATTGTATTATAAACCAACCCGACTTTCCCACTGCGGTCTTGAAATAGAATCCCGTTACCTTCAGGTTTCCCCTCAGATTCGGCAACCGTCAGCAACGGCCCGAAAGCATCCTCACCAACCGTTTTTCGCGCAAGCACCCACGCAGCATCAGGTTTCGCTTCACCCGTTCCAGCATAATACCCCACCAACAGGTCGCAGTTGTCCAGCTCAGTAATAACCGAACAATGGCACGATGGATATCGCGTAGAGGGTGCAGCTACAGCTTCCCAAAGTTCAATCCCCACACCATACCTCCAAGCTTAGGTCACGACACAAAAAAAGCATTTCAAATATCGCCCCTCAGGAAATGCGACAAACCCTGGATGATCTATCGAGTTCAGATGGGTTTTAATAACTTGTATGCTGCGTTTTGTCTCTGCACCGGCCAACCTTAGAAAACCTACATATGTTTCATCATCAACGGCCGAAGAACACGATGCACTCACCAGTATTCCGCCCGGTTTTAGAACTTCAATCGCCATTCTATTGAGCCTCACATAGGCACGAGAAGCCCGCTTCAGCGCGCCCAAAGACTTTGCAAATGCGGGGGGATCTACAATCACCACATCAAATTGTCTGCCACCGTCCTTGCAGGCTTTGAGATGATCAAACACATTTTCTTGAATACAAGGGTGATCATTTGGGTCAAAACCATTGAGAGACAAATTTTCCTTGGCCAAAACCAATGCGGGTTCAGACGCGTCTACACTCTCAACAGCTTGTGCCCCGCCATGAGCTGCGAAAACCGAAAAACCACCAGAATAACTAAAGCAATTTAGAACCTGGGCATCTTGACAGAAGGCAGAGACAGTCAAACGATTGTCTCTTTGGTCTAAAAAGAACCCCGTTTTCTGCCCCGTGTGCACGTCACAAACAAAAGACATACCATTTTCCAAAAACGGAACACGGTCGGGCGGGACTTCTCCTGCCAGCACGCCCACAGGCAATGTATCCAATCCTTCACCTTGTCGAGCACCCACATCGCTGCGTTCAAAGATCCCTTTAGGTGAGACTTGGTTCATAAGGGCTTCAACAATGACCTCACGCCACCTGTCCATGCCCAAGGTGTGGATTTGCATGACCAGAAATTCGCCATATCGATCTACGACAAGTCCTGGCAAAAAGTCGTTTTCTCCATGGATCAGCCTATAACCACTGGTGATTGTGTCATCAAATGCACGCCGACGCAGATCCACAGCTTGATGAATGCGTTTGGCCATCCAATTGGAATTAATTTCCTCGTCTTGGTTTCGCGTTAACACCCGCAAGGTAATGGATGAATTGGAGTTGTAGAACCCTTTGCCCACAAATTTGCCCCGCCAATCCAACACCTCCACAATCTCACCAATGGGCTGTCCCTTTGGTTCCTTGGCAACTGCCGCACGAAAAATCCAAGGATGTCCCTCCAAAATCCATCTCTCCCTGCCCCTTTTTAACACCAAACTTGCATCACTCATCTTTAAAACCCCAGCCTTTCCTCTAGTGGATCCGGCAACCAATCCGCCTTTAAACCCAAGTCATTCAATATTACCTGTGCCGCATTATAGCCAGGCAAACCTGTAACATTGCCACCAGGATGGCAACACGAACCACACAAATACAATCCATCCAAATACCCGCGGTAATGCCCCGCGCCAGGAAATGGCCGATCGAAACCTACCTGCCCATTGCCAAATGCCCCGACCAACAAATCGCCCCCAACCATATTGGGCAAAGACCGCTCGGTATCCAACGCACTGCGTACAAACCAGTCAATGACATCGTCTCTTAAATTGGGTGCAAAGTCACACCAGCGATCAAACATCACCCGGCCATGGGCTTCACGCAGCGTATCCCAGTTTTTGGGGTCCCCATGCAAACGGTACGGCAATTTTTCCCACATAAAAGCCGTGTGCTTTCCCTTGGGGGCTTGCGTGCGATCAAAATGCGTTGGGCAGGCACCCCACATCACCGTATTGGGAATCGTGCCTTTTTCATGGTGGGTAACAATCTCTGGAAATTGATCAAGATGTTCCAAACCCAAAATAACCATCAAAGCATTTTCAATGTCAGGGTTTTTGTCAACCGCCCGATAGTGAGGAGGTTCATTTAAGTTAAGATTTAATGCAAACAAAGGGGCAATTAAGTTGTATTCAAACGATCTCGCCCGTTCCCGCCAAACGTCAGGCAAAACATTTTCGGGTAACAAATCCAAGAAAGTTTGCTGTGGGTTCAATCCCGATGCTACAAATTGTCTGGCACCAAAACGAACCCCATCTTGGGTAATCACACCCACAACGGCGCCGTTCTCAACGATCATTTCCTGCGGTTCACATTGTAAGCGAACCTCTCCCCCAGAAGCCGTTACAGCCGAGACCAACCCACGCGCCAGCCCAGCGGAACCGCCAACACACATTTGGGCCTTACCCGTGCTGGCCAACAAAGCAGGGATATGATGTCCAAAACCGGGGCATCTGAGATCCACCTCGCGCAACCCATTAAAGAAAAGCAACCCAGCTTGCACAACTGGGTTTTCAAATTCACGTTGCACAAATTCCAATGGGGATAAAGCACTGACCTCCAGCAAACGGCGTCCAACCTTGGTTTGAGCCAAAAGCCCGAGGCGACGCTCAGAAGGCATTGGCGGAGCTTGGCTTTCGGGTATAAGAATCTGCTCTACAACGGGCAAAAAGTCATCTCGCCACCGCTGCAGAGCCTCTGCGTCTTTTTTACTAAATTGCCTAAACGAATCAACCGTCTTTTCAAAATCGGTCCACCATCCCAGCATATCACCGCTCTCAAGCACCATCGCAACATTGAGTTCAGGTTCGATATAGCGCACGCCATGATCTTCAAGGCGCAAATCTTGATACCATGGCAAGTGGGTTACGCCCCGATGGAAGAATGAATGCGTATTATGCAAAAAACCCGGATGGCGAGGGTCCTCTACCGTGGACAATCCACCTCCGGGTTGACTTGAGCGTTCAAGGCATAGGATTCGCAAACCCGCCCGCCCCAAATAGGCTTGCAAAATGAGGCTGTTGTGTCCCGCCCCTAAAATAATGCCATCGTAGACAGCGTCAAAATCGGCCATCACAGACCTTACCAATAGAGTTCAACGTGAATTTGCCCGGGCGACTTGCGTGAATGTTCAACGAATCCTTCAGCTTCCAGCAGGTCTTTCATATCTGTACACATAGCAGGGTTGCCACACAAAAATACGTGTGTGTTTTCGGGTGTCGGATGCCCGCCCCAAGCTTTATCAAGGGACCCGTCCGTCCATAAATGCTGTACATGGCCCGTCAAACCAGGCCAAGGTACATGCTCATTTTGTGGGCGACTGATCTGAGGCAAATAAATCAAGTCGGGGTATAGGCGCTGCATAGATGTCAACTCTTCCAAATAAGCCAAATCCCAAGACTGTCGAGCACCGTGCAATATGGTTAACTTTCGACCCTTGGCCCAAGGCAAATGGGTTCGAACCATGCTAATATAAGGGGCCAACCCTGTCCCGGTACCGACCAATACCACGTGCTGATCTTCAGGCACATCCTCGAGGGTAAAATGCCCAGTAATTTTTGGCCCCAACCACAAAGAATCACCAATATCCAAAGCAAACAAGCGAGGCGTAAGCACCCCTTCGGAAACCATGGAAATATAAAATTCCAAATGGTCACGAACCAGCGGCGATGACGCAATTGAATACGCTCTGCGAATCATCTTCCCCCGTGGTTCGGAGGCTTCTGGGTCGCTTTCTTCTACCCGTGGAGCCGTGTCGGGCAAACCCAATACAGCAAATTGCCCAGGAATAAAATCAGGCAAATCCCAACCCTTTGGAGCTACGCGGATTACAAAAATCTCAGAACTCAACACAAGCTTTCGCGTGACCACTGCATTTAACCCAATACCTGCCACACAACCTCCAAGTATCAATCAACGGAAAGGAACTCGTTGCACATATTTCAAGTTGTCCAAAATCGAATCACCACCCACATCCTATGCTTCCACGATCACGCCAACAGAAGTGCCCGCCTCACAGATCTGTCGCCATGTTTCATCGTCTACGAAAACCCCATCTCGTTCTTTTTGTGCGCGCATACGCGCTTCCATTTCACCAGGCATCAAAATCTCTTCGAATCCAGGCATCAAAGGTGAGCTTTTCAGGAAGTCGATGAAGGTATCCATTTCTTCCCGAAAGGTGTCCCGTCCAGTAAATGCACCAATATCAAAAACCATCACAAACACCCCATTGCCCCCCGATGCCCCACCCTCACGGCTACACCCTGAGCCACCCAAAGCACCCGAAAGTACATCGACAACAATTGACAAGGCATACCCTTTGTGCGCCGAAATACCACCAAAAGGCAAAATAGCCCCACGAGGTGGGCCATAAAATTTCGCTGGATCAGTTGTCGGGTTACCTTCGGCATCGATCACCCAACCCTCGGGCAAATCTTCCCCACGATTTCGCTTAACTCTGATCTTCCCCTCGGCAACCACACTGGTTGTTAAATCACACACAATGGGATATTCTCTGCCTGTTGGGATCCCCACCGCAATCGGGTTGGGCGACATACGAGACGAAATGCCCCCAAAAGGGGGTTGCAACAACCCACCGCCGTGATTATTGCACATAACAATACCCAGCATGTCTTGTTCTGCAGCTTTTTCAACATACTCGCCAAGTCTGCCAATATGGCTACAATTAAACAGTTCAACAACGGCCACGGAACGCGCGCGGGCTTTATCTATGGCCAAATCCATTGCCTGATGGCAAACTGTCTGGCCAAAGCCCCACCCCCCATCGACTACCGCAGAGGCATCTGCTTCCCTTACCGTTTGAATCTGTTGTCCGG
>JBLHJX010000334.1:0-5392 GCA_047619225.1 Candidatus Latescibacterota bacterium | reverse complement strand
TCATCCTCGCTAGTGCAGACCAAGTGGCCATTGATGCCGTAGCTGCCAAAATGATGGGGTTTGATCCGCTATCCATCAAATACATTCGTTTGGCTCACGACTTGGGGCTTGGCTGTGGCGATCCAAAAGACATCGAAATAGTTGGCAATGTCGATGCCGCCGAAGAAAATTGGGACTTTGTTGGCCCCTATAAAAAAATGACCTTTGCTTCGCGCATGCAGCACAAAATCTATTGGGGGCCCCTCAAAAAACCCATCGAATGGTCTCTCAAAACCATTCTTGCTCCCTGGGCATACATGGCATCTGTCATTTACCACGACTGCTTCTGGTATCCTTTTCTTGCCAAAGCCAAAATGCAAGACGTACTGACCAGCAACTGGGGCCGCCTCTTTAGAAACTGGGAAACCCTCACACCCGATGAAAAAGGATTTCCTGACGTAGGAGACACAGCACCCGAACTAAAAAAAACAGGCCTGAGCGCCTTTTGGAAATCGCTTGGTATTTTGGGCACATGTTTTGTAGAAGCACCTGAATTCATTAAATCTCGCAAAAAAACAACGGGGTAACAGATGAACAGCACCGACTATCTCAAACCCGAAGTTGTTTCCCGCCTTTCGCGCTTAGATCTTGTTGCACGTTTGGTTGTTGAAGGATTTATCACGGGTCTCCACCAAAGCCCTTATCACGGTTTCTCTGCTGAGTTTTCCGAATATCGGCAATACATGCCCGGTGATGCATTGCGTGATCTCGACTGGAAAGTATTTGGCAAGACCGACCGTCTCTACATCAAGCAATACGAAGAAGAAACCAATCTTAAAGCGTATCTCCTCTTAGACGCCAGTGCATCCATGTCCTATGGATCGGGCAATCTCACCAAATTCCAATACGCTGCCTATACCGCCGCCGCCTTGTCCCACCTCATGTTGCGCCAACGCGATGCGGTGGGCCTCATTACCTTTGACCAAAATATCCAGCAATATCTACCCCCGCGTTCGGTTGGCAGCCACTTACACGCACTGCTTTCTACCTTGCAAAATACGTCACCCGATGGATCAGATACCGATTTGGCTGCTGCATTTCACGACTTAGCCGAACGCATCAAACGCCGGGGCCTCATCATTGTTCTATCAGATCTTTTCGACGACCCCGACAGCTTATTATCTGGTCTCAAACACTTTCGCCATCGCAATCACGAAGTGGTCGTTTTCCATATCCTCGACCCAAGAGAACGAGACCTCAAGTTTGACCGCGAAACCCGCTTTGTCGACCTCGAAACAGGCTCCCAAATTGCCACAGAACCATGGCACATTGCCCCCGCTTATCGCGAACATATGGAAAACCTTATCAATCGTTTTCGACAAGAATGCCGCGATTCTCTCATAGACTATGTTCTCCTCGACACCGAGGAACCCTTCGACACCGCCCTCTTCAATTACCTCGCCAAACGCAAACGCCTGATGTAATTAAACAAAAAAACCGATCCAAAATGGATCGGTTTTTTTTATCGTTAACCCGTGGTCTTTCAAACACCACTCAAAGCTTCGTCCAACACATCCAATGCAAAATCAACATCTTCCTTGGTAATACACAATGGCGGTTTGATTCGCAGAACATTGCCAAATAAACCCGTCTTGCCAATCAACACCCCCATCTCACGCACTTTTTCAAGAATAGCAACCGCCTCTTCTGTAGCGGGCTCCTTGGTACGTCGATCACGCACCAACTCCATGCCCAGCATCAATCCCTTGCCACGCACATCACCAATAAGCATATGTTTGCTCATAAGCCTTTGCATACCTTCAACACAATGCCCTCCTACAGCCCGTGCATTGGCTTGCAATCCCTCTTCTTCAATCACATCCATCACAGCCAACCCTTGTGCCATACTTACAGGATTGCCACCAAACGTGTTAAAATGAAGACGCTGGCTGAGCGTATCTGCTATCTCTCGCCGAGTGGTCACGGCCGCAATGGGCACCCCATTGCCCAACCCCTTGGCCATTGTCACAATATCGGGCACCACATCAAAGTTCTGAAACCCCCAAAAATGATCTCCCGTGCGCCCAAATCCTGTTTGTACCTCATCGGCAATACACACACCACCATATTCCCGTGTGATCTCATATGCTTTTTGAAAATACGCAGGCTCCCCACTGGTTACCCCTCCAACCCCTTGAATAGGCTCTGCAATAAATGCAGCCACATGGCCAGACGTCCCCAACCGAATGGCATCTTCAATATCGCGTGCATCTGCATGGGGGTTGCGATAAGAATCAGGGTTTTTCACATGATGCACACCCTGCCCCTGTGGCAATGGGAATTTCCACGTATGGTGAGAGGTCAACCCCATTGCGCTTGGGCTGCCACCATGATACGCATTTTGCAATGCAATCACATCAAAGTTACCCGTGTACAAACGCGCCATCGTAATGGCCAAATCATTTGCTTCACTTCCACTGTTGACAAAATACGTCACATTCAGATCATCCGGCATTTTTTCAGCCAATCGCTTGGCCAATTCCCCCATCCACGGATGTAAATAAATGGTCGTCGCATGCTGCAACTTGGCCAACTGCGCCTGTGTACGTTCCAAAATCTTAGGATGACAATGCCCACATGAAACCGTCACGATCCCCGCAAACAAATCCAAATAACGCTGCCCAGTCTCATCAAACAAATACTGCATATGCCCATCAACAATCATCAACGGTTCTTTATAATACGTAAACACCGTTGGGTTACAATACTGCTGCCGAATCGCCAACACGTCTTCACGTGAAGGCCCATCATAAGTTGGCGGCTGATAGTCACACAAAGGCATCTTTCTCATCATTTTACCTACAGTTTAGAAGGTGATCGTCAATGTCTCTGTACTCTTATCAAACGAATTCTCAAACCGTTGAAGCGGCGAGGGTGCGGGCCCTTGCAACACAGTACCAGACGTGCGATCATAAACCGACCCATGACACTCACACCAAATATTTGGATCACCATCCCCTGGTAAATTAACCTCACAAGCTTCGTGAGTACAAATAGAACTCAACACCAAAAATTTGTCGTCGTCCATTCGGATAACCAGCACAGGAAAACCGCCATTTTGCCCATCAAATACCTGCTTGGCCGCCCCACCCACGTTTGCCAAAGCGGATACTTGAGAAATATCATAACGCACTGCAATGTTAGACGACTTCAAAACATCGGTTTCGCAAGCGGCCAAAGCACTGGCGCAAACACACCCACCCATCAACTTCAAGGCTTGTGTCAAAAATTCGCGTCGTTCGTCAAGTGTCACAATCTGTTTCATGCTCTATTCCTTTGCCTTCTCAATGACTGTCGAACCAAAAAAATTCGCATCCAAATCAATCTCTGTACCCACACGACTGCCCACCATACCGCGTGCACCAGAAATATCAAAATCTTTTAATGCAATTTGAAACTTTCCCTTCACCACAAAAAAATCACCTAACGCACGCTTCTTGGTTTTCTCCGACGCCAATAAATAGGTGATTTCAATAGGAACTTTTATTTCTTTGGTCACACCATGCAAAGTAAAATCACCCGACGCTATTGCTTTGATATCTGCCTTGGTCTCATTGGCAGTCACAGACACGTCCTGTAAACCTTTCACCTCAAAAACAATCTTCGAAAATTGTTTTTCATCCATCCAATCCTTGCTGTGCAAATGTTCATCCCGTTTCTTAATCCCAGTTTCCATACTCGCCACACCCACCTCAATATGCCCCGTCATCCCCTCTAAATTGTTTGGGTCAAGTTTCATTTCACCCGAAATATCCGACACTGCCCCATGAATATTCTCCATGGGTGCCGCACTCACAAACTTGATTTGATTCTTACCCACTTTATTGCTCAACCCAATCGTCTGAACACCTTCGACAGACAACCCCAAAGCCGTTTCAGCCTGTGCTTGCGGTAAAGCCAGCAAAGCAAAACCCAATAAAAAAACAATGTATCTTAGCATAGTGCCCTCTTGTAAAATTAACGATAGACCATTGACGATAGACGATAGATTGAAGCGTTTTTTACCATCGTCAACCGTCCATTGTCCATCGTCCTGGTTTTAATTACCCTTCTTACTCCGATAGACTCCAAACACACCTGCTGCAATTAAAATACCGATTGTCGGACCTGCAATATCCAAACCCAACCAGAACCCTTCTTTCCATTCCGTACTCTCAGTACCAAACATTTCATCAACCACAACCACCTGTTGTTTGTCTTTTGAAAACACCTGTGTACCATCACCCACCCACTTTGTACCCACCCCAATTACCAAAATGAAAGCGATAATGCTCATGGCCTTCCACATAACAACCTCCTAAACAAAGTCAATCCCAAACACCCGCCGTCTATATTTTTTAATAAAACACATGCACCTGTAGCACATACCGCCCAGAACGAAATGTCTCTGTATCTAACAAACGATATTCAGGACGCACCTCAACTTGTGGCATTAAAAAGATCTGCCCGCCAAATACAGCGTGTCGTGTTGTGAGTTCTACATCTGCACGACCTGTTCGTTTATTCGTCACTGTGCCATGTTCACCACGAACAAACAAAATCAACCCAGGTTTTGCCTGTACCGATACATCAACACTCACCATGCGTGAGGTGCGCAAATTCTCTTTATCAGAAAAAGCCACCTCGGCCATAACGGCCACACGATCTTGACGCCCTAAACCACCAAAAAAATTGGACAATTGAAAATCATCATTTTTTAACAACGATCCACCCACATAAAAATTCATTTTCTGAGGCACCAATTTTGGCCAAAGTACCACACGCCCCAAATAAGAGGGTTTGTCGCGATCTTGGATCAATGACACAGGTTGGCCCGCTGTCATCACATCATTTTCGGCCAATGCACGCGCGCTATAAACACCTGCTGTCACCGACAACCACAACTTGCGATAATAATGAACCTCTGCGCCATACTCAGCATAATTGGGAGCAATCAAAGACGACGCACCCACCACATCGGGGGTTTGTCGCACCAACATGGTATGATCGTCATATCGCATACCAATGGGTGGCTGAAAATGTCCCACACGCAACATAGGCCAATCAAACGTGGGCTGATACATCAGGGAGGTGGTCCAAGCTTTTTGTCCATCGTACTTCTTAGGGCCAAAATTATAGGTCCCTTCAACTTTCACAGCATTAGAAGGACGCACCACCCCATAAACAGCTGCCTGCATCGGGAAATATCGCCGCTCTGCATCGGGCGACACATGAGACCGAGCTGTTAGTGCGCGAAAATCGGCCCCTACGAGCAATTTTCCATTGGCAAATGCGGTGCGCCCCGGCAAGGTCTGAGTCGGTGCCAGCAACCCCACCCCATCCATTGCATATTGCCCCAACTCATCACGCTGTG
>JBLHJX010000333.1:0-5397 GCA_047619225.1 Candidatus Latescibacterota bacterium | reverse complement strand
ATGCCATGCCTCGAATGGATGTACTTTGGGCAGCAGCAGACGTTTTGTCTTTGATCGTATCTCCCTCGCGGCCAATGGAAACACCCTCGGGTGCTTTTTCAGGATTGGCGATAATTCTCTCAACACGTTGGTGGACATTGGCCAACTCTGAAGGTTGAAAAACATTTTTGACCACCAGATAACCATTGGCATCGTAGAATGTTTTCATATCGGATTGAAACATAGATGACTCCTTAATGGACATTTGTATTTTTGAGGTAAAGATAAATTAAGGCACATTCTTAGAATATGTCAATGGGGTATACATGTGGTGGTTTGGTACATATGTGTCGCGAATTTGAGCAAATAGTGACAATTTTTCAACATATGATATCTTGGCCGAATATGTCAATCTCAGTTTAATATGTTGTTTTTTCATATGATACTGTATGTGAATGCAAACATGGCACAAATATCGCTTTAAAATGTCTATCAGTGAAGAGATGGTTTTCCAAACGTGTAGAGGTTATGATGCCAAGACATACACCCATTTTGATGAGTGAAGCGTTTCAATCTCCCCCAATTGTGTTGCATTCAACCGCTCGAAAACGTCGGCGCTCCGTTTTGTTTAGATGGGCTGCTCTGTTTTTAGGTGGGTTGACGTTTCTCGTCGGTTAAAGAAAAACGTGGGCGGAATGTAGATCGTCTATTTTCCTCTAACGTATTTCTTTAATCGATTCTCCCCCGCTCGGGTGTTTAACCCTTAATAAATAAGGAGGTTGTCATGGAAATGATGGCTGGCTTACCCGAAGCGATGCTAGAGACGTGTGTGGCAGAAATCCCTATGCCCGACACGCCATATGTTGATCCGGTTACACGCGAGGCTGTAGATTTGTTGTTTGAATGTGATCGCGTAGATGCAATGTCTGATGCAGAGGCGCAAAAATTGGCGATGGATGCGCTTATGGATCGGGTGATAGAATTTGAATCGATTGTGCCCGGATCTGCACAACGTGCTATTTTGAAAGATGCATGGGCTGTGTTGAGTTGATGTTTGTAAGTCTATGAAAATCGGTAATTTGACTTGAGAAGTCAGATTGCCGATTTTCTTTTTATAAGCTGGTTCTTTTGGAACTGCGTGCACGTATGTGATACAACGCACTGTCAAATAGATAACAAGATCCCTATGATGGTCTGATTTTTGCGGTTGTTCTGTGTCGATAATATTATTTTTTGCATAACTTATTGTAGTATAACAACTCAATAAAGTTCCTCCCCAAAATGACGATCTTCTTTCTTGCATTATATGATGCAATGTGTATATTTACCGCAAGAAGGCGTAGGGCGACGGCGTTTGGGTATGTTCTTCTATTTCCCCAGTAGACAATTCCCCTTTGTGATTTTTAAACAATCATTCTCGTTGTTTCCCCCAACAACTTTAAATCTTATCACGTTTGAATGACTGTATAAGAAGGAGCATATCACAGTGGACGACAAAGCACTTTTGAAGTTGTTGGTGACCGGCATTGGGGAAGGTGCCGTTGCTGCCCAGTTGAATGTTTCTCACAAAGAAGTCAGTCGGTGTTTGCGTACCTATCTTGCTGCTGGCATTTTGAAATGCAACGGCGAACGTGAAGAAATTGACTGGAAAGCATTTGGACAATGGAAAAAACAGCAAGCCACCGCGCAAGCTGTTGAAGCAGCTTAAAAAGACGAATTTGTTTTAATCGATGATTTAAAAAAGGATTGTGGGCAGTCAGGCTTTTCAAGCCGCTGCCCCATTTTTTTGTTATGTACAAATACATTTTATGTATCGTTTTTTCGGGATTTTTTTCGGGGTATGGGCGTGCTGCGCCTGTTCAGATGGGTGTCGATGTTTTTTTGAATGGATACACGCAGACGGTTAAAGGATTGCGCGTGGGGTTGTTGACCAATAAGACGGCACGAACGGCAAATGGTGACTTTGTTGCAGACGTGTTTATTCGCCATCCAGATGTGAATTTGGTCGCGCTGTTTGCACTCGAGCATGGTATAGATGGGAAAATTAATGCAGGCAAAAAAGTAGATGATTCTCATTATAAAAATTTGCCTGTTTATTCCTTATATGTACCAGGCGATCACCAGTCGCGCGAGGCGTTAAAAAATGAAATAGATGTGCTGATTTACGACATGCAAGATGTGGGTAGCCGGTCTTATACGTATGTGTGGAGTTTGGCCAAAGTGATGGCCGTAGCGGCTTTGTATGAGAAGCGTGTGATCGTGTTAGATCGACCCAATCCGTTGGGTGGGTTAACTGTTGATGGGCCCGTTACAGAGGAGAAATGGTTTTCCCTGATTGGTCTATATCCGGTGCCTCGTGTTTATGGAATGACTGTGGGAGAGTTGGCACAATATATCAACGAAGAACCACAATATGCCCACGAAGAACATGGGATCAATTGTGCACTCACTGTGATTCCAATGGCGGGTTATCGGCGCAATATGGCCTGGGAAGATGTGGGACATGATTGGATAATCACTTCGCCAAATATTCCGACGCCAGCATCTGCTGTGTGTTTTGCCGCGACAGGAACAATCGGAAATCTGTGGACATTACGTATTGGCATTGGCACAGAGACACCTTTTCAATATGTAGGTGCCCCGTGGATAAATGCCGAACTGTCAGCGCGTGAGTTGAATTTAATGCGGTTACCTGGGGTGCGTTTTCGGCCAATGGCATATGTTGCCGAAAAAGGTTCGCTTAAGGGGCAGAAGGTGCAAGCTGTGTTTTTAGATGTGGTAGATGCAACGCGATTTCAACCTACGCGTACAGAAATATCTATTTTAGCGCACTTATTGAAACATTATCCTAAGCAAGTTATTTTCAAAAAAGAAAAGTATGATTCATTTGATAAAGCGATGGGTACAAGCTTTGTAAGAGAGGCATTGATGCGTGGTGATGAACCGAGGTTGATTTGGTCGCGCTGGCACCGCGAAGTAATGCACTTTTCCATTAAGCGTCAAAAATATTTGTTGTACCGCAGTGGCGAAAAATAATGATCAGAAGCAATACTAAAAACAAAAAGGCCGTCATTTTAATGGATGATGGCCTTTTTGTTTTTGAGGCGTTGCGTTAGACATCCAAGGGTTGGGTGATGTTAATGTTTGGGAGAGAAGTTTCAAGTACGTGTTGGAGTTGTGCTGAGGTATCGGGGTCTATGCTTGCTCCGGGGTGCCTTACATGACTGGATTGAATGAGGCCGCGCAGGCGAAATATTTCTTTGCGAATCGCCACGCCGGGTTGTTGTTCATAAACGAGTAGAGGTAAATGTTGGGCGTAGATATTTTGAAGGTCGTCCCAACGTTCTTCTTTTGCTGCGTTGACCATGGCGATGAGGATTTCTGGAAACGCAAAGCCCGTCATAAAACCATCTGTGCCACGTTCAAGGTCAAAACGTCCATAAAGGGCACCCAGACCCGTGAGAATAGGTACTGGGCGATCCATTCCATTTCGGAGGGCTGTGATTTTGGGGGGTGTGGGTGTGGCTTCTTCTTTGATGCATGCAATTTGTGGAATTTCTGAGATCATGCGCAATATGAGTGCGGTAGACATGTGGACTTGTGTAGATACTGGATGATCTTGTAGCACAATGGGAATACCAATGGCGTTGCCTATTTGCTGAATGTATTCAAAGATGCGTTGTTCGTTGGGTATGGGTTCGCGTGATGGCGTAATCATGACACCGTTGGCACCGATTGTTTCAGCCATTTGACTGAGTTGAATGGTGGCTTGTGTCCCACTGTGGCTCGTGCCTACAATAATGGGCAATTGACCTTCGGCAGCGTCTATCGCCGTTTTGATGAGGCTTTCCCGTTCCGCATCTGTCAGGCGGTTGGATTCACCCAAGACACCTAAGATGGTCACGCCGTTAACGCCAATTTTGGACATAAAACGGATGATACGGTCAAAAGAGATCAGATCAACATCTCCTGTGTCGTCAAATGGCGTGATGAGGATTGGAAAGACGCCTTTGAAATCAGTCATTTTGTGGGAATCCTTTATTTTTGATAGCTGTTAAAGAGGGTGGCAATCCATCGGTCGGTTGAGATGAAACCACAGGGGTTTTGTGAAAAGCCTTTAGGTCATCCAGTGTGGCCAGTTCGCCGTGCCCTGGGATGATCTGTGCATTTGGTTTTTGAATCTTATTCTTTGCCTGGCAATTTTAGCGCGATCATTGCGGTTAACACGGCGACACCTGCTGTTGATAAAAAGAGGGCTCCGTATCCCCATTGGCCACCAATGCCGCCCGCAGAAACAGGGCCAATGAACATGCCAATGGCATAGACGGCCTGAAAGAATCCCATTGCGGTTGCTTTTTCTGCATTGGGTAAGCGTGCAATGGCCAAACTCATGAGAACAGGATAACCCGCACCGCGTCCCAATCCACCCAAGATTTGAGAAGCGTATAAAAGTTCAATGGTTTGTATATAAGGCAATACAGCGGTTGATATGCCAACAGTGAGATATGCAATGACAAGGGTTCGTTTTGCACCGATGCGAGGTACAATGACGGTTCCGCTGAGCAACACGGTGATAGATATGGATAACATGCCCAACATGGTGAGAATACCGAGTTGGGTTTTGGTGGCACCTATGGAGACGGCATAGTTGGGTAAAAAACCAAAGTGTGTGGCAAAGGTGGTGTACTGTCCAAATGCAGCGACCACAGATGCAAGAATCAGTTCACGATAAGAGAGTACAGACCGCAAGCGTGTGATGATGGGTTGTGTGAGCTGGGGGGATGCGGGTTTTTCATAAATGAGTGAGATACTCAGGAGGCCTAAAACACCCACCCCGGCGGATAACCAAAAGGGTGCCAACCAACCATGTAGATCTGCAATCCATCCCCCCAAAAAAGTTGAAACCATAATAGACAGTGTATTGCAAAATGTGATATAACTCATGGCTTCAGATGTTCGATGGGCAGGGAAGTAACTTGCAAAGAGTACTGAAAATGCCACCCAAGAACACGCGGCAATGCCCGATAAAAATCTTGCACCCACCATGGCCCACGGGTCTGTTGCTATGACAAATACCAAGCATGCAAGAATGTTGGCAACAAAACCGAGTGCCAAAAAGGGGCGCCTTTTTCCCAAACGGTCAGACCACAATCCAAGTGGGAAACGCAAAATCAATTGTGCCAAGCCATATGCACTAACAACCAAACCAACCATCTCAAGCGTGCCACCCACATGTTCAACATAGGGCGATAGAATAGGCACATAAAAATAGAGGGTTAACCAATAGAGCGATGTAACAAATAAAAATACAGGCTTTGCCCACCTGGGTGGATTTATCCAGGTTGTTTCTGCATTTGTTTGGTCGCTCATCCCGTCTTGCCTGGGTTCTTCAATGCCATTATCCTTGCGAAAATTGTT
>JBLHJX010000332.1:0-5462 GCA_047619225.1 Candidatus Latescibacterota bacterium | reverse complement strand
AAAGACACTGCCAGAATACACCGCACGTGCAAAACGGGCATCATCTGTGTCACCAATGGTGGAATCCCAAGTGCGCGCAACAAATCCTTGCATATTAAGAGAAGCAGATGGCGAAAAGCTAAAATCAACACCCGCCGCTCGGTTATAATCATTTTTACCCGGCCTATCTGTCATTTTATTGACATAAATAAGACCAACATTTGAACTGCCCAAAACATCTTGCTTGACCCGAAGCACCGAATAATTGCTCTTGGGCACCGTCGCGATACCTGCCGCGTCTGAAAATTCAGCATCATTGGTCAACACATTTAATGCACCAATGCTTGTACGACCCGATTTTCCTGTCAATTTGGTGCCCAGCAGGATCGGCACCTGACGTTTGCCATCTAAGCCAACTCTACGACTGTAGAACAAAATGGTTGGAGGTTTGTCATCGCCGCCCCTTGTTTCAGCGGCTTCACCAAAGTCAAAAAGGTTGGAGCCCTCCAAGAAAAATTCTCTTTTTTCGGGAAAGAACAATTGAAACTGAGACAGATTTATCTGTTCCTGATCACCTTCTACCTGCGCGAAATCGGTATTGTAAGAAACATCCAATGTCAAGTTGGATGTCACCCCATACCGCACATCAAGCCCCGTTTCAAAAACCGGGTCTTCACTGGCTCCCAATGCTTTAAAATCGCGGCTTGTACCAGGCAAAATATAGGGTTTTACCTGAAACAAGCGTTTGCTTGTTACGGATTCTAACCCGTGCAATTCACCGATATCTGCCATCCAATAACGCGCTCTACTTGACGAAGACTTGCGACCTACGACCAATTGGGATTCTTCATTCTTTGAAGGAATAAAACGGGCCATATTGATGCCCCATACCATATTGCCATCATTCTTAAAACGCAGTTGGTCAAAAGGGATTTTTACCTCGGCCGTCCAGCGATCATCATACTTCTGGGTTTTTACCTCCCAGTTGCAATCCCAATCTTCATTATAGGAACGGCCCTCGTCCGCCAACATCAAATCGCGCCTTGCTCCTAAGGGGTTTACAAAGAAGAAGAATCCTGTTTGGCGATCATTATAGGTATCCAACAGAATTTGCACATTGTCATCGCCCCAAATTTCGGAATCTCGCCGCATATTGTTGGCAACAAGAGAATGCATATCCGAAGAAAAACACTCAAACCCAAAATACAGTGCATCCGTATCATAAACAATCCGAGCAACAGTACGCTCAGAAACAGGGACCCAATAACCCGGATCCCGCTGAACAAAACCTTCGATGGCATTGGCCTTTTGCCAGACCTCGTCGTGCAAGTCACCATCCAATATGGGCCCCTTGGCCACAGACACGGCTTGTATGAGTCGACGTGCCGTTCTTTGTTCGCCAGCATTGTTTAACCGCACGGTTGCCTTGACTGAGATATTTGTGTTGGCGGAACCTGCACTGGCAACGACCTGCCCGTCGAGAATTTTTATGACTTCTAATTCTTCACCCACCTCGCCATTGGGGCCAATGACATTCAAACGACTCCAAAGTTGCGCGTCTCCATTGAGCCCCGAAACATAGACCAATTCACCATGAACACGGTCTACAATGCCGTGGCTTTCGCCGTTTGCTTGAGATGTACACAATGCAAGCATCACGGTAAATAGCAACACTTTATTTATTTTCAACGAATAACCCTTGCGCATCCAAAACATCCTTTAAAACAGGCGCGATAGCCTCTTTAAGTTGCTGGTTTCCATACCCAACCCATGCCACCGGACTTGTGGTGTCCAATAGCGCGTCCAATGAATCCCCATTGGGTTTTTCGACAACAACCCCCATTTCATTGGCGATTAACACGGTGCATACATCATACGGATGACAACAGATCCCCAGTTGTTTCCCTTCCATTGCGAGCCGTCCATCAAGCAAGGGCCTTAGATCGGCATTGAACCGATCGTGCCCTGCCATCAACTCATAGAATTGTCCACCACTGCAAATATATTGATCTTCAAACAAACGCGCTTTTCCCGGCACAACTGGACCAATTAATTTCTCTACCAATGCTTCTTCGATCTCGGCTAAAATCACCTTTCCACCCGGAAAAAACCGCGAGATCATGGCAAAACCATGCTCAATGGATGTCGCTTTGGTTGGCTGAAGGGTGATGGGAATCAGTTCGCCACTCAATACATTCACACCCTCGGCACCCCACCCATGGCCTTCAATGCCCCAAAGAACATCCGAACGAAATTGCTTTGTTGTGGGAATTTCGGTTTGCACAGCAACAAAGATATCACGCAATGAAGTCACTTCCCCTTTATTCTCCGCCACCCCCGTTAAGATCCACGCACTGCGCTTGTCGTACATTAACCCTCTTGTGCCATCAATGGGGTCAACAATTACCCGATAGAGCGCATCTTCGCGCTTTATATTTTCGGGAATCACTTCGCCCTCTTCAGGCAAACCTTCGCCGATTAAAATGATCGCTGTATCGTGTGCAAATTCTCGTTCAAAAAGCTTGAGCAAACCTTCTTCACTCACCCGATCAACCGCGTAGATGGTATCTCCAGCAGTCTCAGCAGCAATAGCGGATAGAGATTCTGTGTCTTGTTCGGAAATATGCGCCAACACCATTGCTCGAATTTCACTGTGAATCTTGCGAACCCGCCGCACGATCTCTTTGGCTGGCAACTTAGAAACCCTCACGCAATCTCCCCACTCCGAAAATATCCCCGCTGGCGCATCATTGACCGGCGAAGCTTAGGATGCTTTTTGAAAGCAGCCCGGCCATGCAACCAAAAGTGATTGTTCAATACCACCAAATGATTCACGGGCAAAGGCACTTCCACTGTTCCTGATGAGGCTTCCATGGAGGCAGACAAATCGTTTAAATATTGGGCTTCATCGAGTGTTTCGGGGTACACAAACTGGTCGATAAAACAAACGCACGGCCTTTGGTTGCGTTCATAGAATGTCGTTTTCTTTATCGTTTTAGAATACTTCTTGCTCGGCGGAGATTTGTAGTCAAAAGCATACGAAGCGAGGGGGTCTTGAGCAAACCGATCTAAGTCTTCCCAATCATCCAAATGCAACAACCGCGACTCCCCTCCCAAGGCATGTTCTTCGCCCAATTTCATCAGCATAATCCAATCGGTCGGTTCGCTCACATACGTGCCATCTGTGTGCAAGGTAAACAAGCGATATGCCTGACGTAAATATGAATCACTGGTATCGGTGTCACGCACCTCAAAGTTTGCATAAAAATTCTCTGTCATATCATCGAAGTTTGGAATGCCAACCAGATGAGAGATGGCGGTTCCAAGTGCGACTTGCTGATCGATGTTCAATGCCGCGTCAACTGACAAAGTAAAACCGCCCGCCGTGCGATCCCCTACAATGGCTTGGATACGTTTGGAAAAACCATCACCCAAAATTGCATTCAGCTGGCCTGCAACCACCAACCGCAGATAGGGCACATAAGAAAGACGCTGCTGGGTCATGTCCCCTGTTGCATCCCAAAATGCTCCCAAAACCTGCTTAGACAGAGAAATGTGCAACATTCTCTCATGGCAAGGATGGTGCCCGATACAGTATTGTGAGCATTGAAACAAAAACCCCATAACGACCTTCAGACTATAAAAAAGTGTGCATCGAACGCGCCACGGGTCTTTGAGAGAAAGCAGCCATTTTGTTGAGGAACTGCAGATTTTCCTGACGAAATTCTTAGGTGATGTGTTGACCCAGTAAACAAAAGTAAGTATCGACTTACATTCTGTCAACTGTTGTAAAAACGGGCCCATGTCCAAAGACTGGAATCTAAGCATAAACCCATTTCAACCACAGGTCCTGGACCTCACAATCCAACCGGTATCACAACCCAATTTGCCACAGTTTTATACACAAAAAATATTTCTGCTTGACAGAAAAACCACAATGCGTGATCTTTTTTGCCATCAAGGGTAGAGGCGCGTCCTCTCATCAGTAAACCAACCATACAAAGCGGTTTATCAGGTTGGTTAAAAGGGTGAGGATGCCGAAGTCAACACACGTTCCGCAACGTGCGTTGGCTGGTTCTGGTAGATAAAATCTACAGAATTGTCACAGGGTAAAAAAACCTGTGGAGCGCTCTCTTGGGTGTTGATTTCTGCGTATTCGCAGTCGGCATGCCTCTACCATATTAGGCAACCGGCTGTTTTTTTATATCCAGATCTAAAGAAAGGAAACGTTATGTCCAAACTCAAAGTAGGTATTTTGGGTGCCACAGGCATGGTGGGTCAACGCTTTGTTACCCTCTTGGCAGATCACCCCTTTTTTGAAATTGTCGCTGTCGCTGCAAGCCCTCGTTCGGCAGGTAAAACCTACCGCGAAGCCGTTGGTGGGCGTTGGTCACAAACATCCATTGCAATCCCCTCTCATGTAGCGGACCTCATTGTTCTCAACGCCAATGAAATTGAGACCATTTCAGGCCAAGTCGACTTTGTGTGTTGTGCATTAGACATGGAAAAAGAAGAGATTCACGCGCTTGAAGAAGCCTATGCAAGAGCAGAGACCCCTGTGATCTCAAACAATTCGGCACATCGCTGGACGCCTGATGTGCCCATGTTTATTCCAGAGGTCAACCCCGAACATGTTGAAATTATTCCTGCGCAGCGCAAACGTTTGGGCACTCAAAACGGGTTCATTGCTGTCAAACCCAACTGTTCGATCCAACCCTACGTACCCGCGTTTCACGCGTTGGCAAAGTTTGCGCCTACCAAGGCGTCGGTTTGTACTTTTCAGGCCATATCGGGTGCCGGTAAAACGTTTGAAACGTTTCCAGAAATCATCGATAATGTTATTCCGTTTATTGGCGGGGAAGAAGAAAAGAGTATCAACGAACCGCTCAAGATATGGGGAAAGATTGTCAAAAGTGAAATAGTGCCCACGCGCTCCCCAGTGATCTCCGCGCAATGCATTCGCGTGCCTGTTACCGATGGGCATTTGGCGGCGGTGTCGGTTTCTTTTGTGACCAAACCAAGTGCCGATGAGGTTTTGGATTGCTGGCGCACGTTTCAGGGTGATCCCCGAGGCACAGGGCTGCCATCCTCCCCCACACCTTTTCTGACTTACTTTACGGAAGAAGATCGGCCGCAAACCCGGCTTGACCGGGATGCTGGGAATGGTATGGGCATTACGCTAGGTCGGTTGAGAGATGATAATGTTTTTGATTATCGGTTTATTGCGTTGAGTCACAATACGGTTCGGGGGGCGGCGGGGGGGGCTGTTTTGATGGCGGAGTTGTTGCATCGTGAAGGGTATTTGGAGAAGAAATAGAGACAGCGCTTGGGCGAGGAGGGAACTCTGTTCTCGCCCAATTCATTATTATTATTACTTTTACTTTAGTTGCCTTCGGCGACTTACTTTTTTTCAGCAGCAAAAAAAAGTAAGCAAAAAATGCCGCCCCTCAAGTGCCGGGGAGGCTGATTTTCCGCAAAAACCC
>JBLHJX010000331.1:0-5479 GCA_047619225.1 Candidatus Latescibacterota bacterium | reverse complement strand
CAAGCCATGAGCGTATTGGGTTCGTTTCGGATATAATGTGTATCCTGATGAAGCGCAACCCCAGTTCCCCCTTCAGGGTTTTTGCTCATATACATCGTCTGTACGATATTGGGTTGCCCCTGCATCAGCTGGCTCACCATGCCACTTATTTTAGGGTGTGTCGCAAAAAATTGCCATTGCGGGTCAACGGTATACCGTCGCAAGCCCTGCGCTTTCCACGCTTGGGGTTTTTCTTTGGCTTCTTCTGCCAAAAATGTCTCAATTTCAGATGCCGTTAACAAATCGTTGACAACCAAATACCCATCTATTTCATATTGTGCTATTTGATCTTGTGTTAAACCACCAGCAACCATTGTGACCTCTCTGCGATTGATGTTTTACCAAATAAATTATACGCCAGCCAAATCGTAAGGATTCGACCATGCTTTATAACCCTGGGCATCTACAATCTCAAAGCGAACGTATTTAGCACCGGGCCGAAGTGTGAACGTAGCCGTCTCAAATAATTCACTACTTTCGTGATACTCAACACCATATGAATCACACACAGCAAAAATGCGTCTGGCTTCCGAACAAGACACGGTGGCCTCTACAGTACGCTTTTCTACGTCCACACGTCTTAACTTGATATCGCGAATCTCAGGCCCGGAAGATGAATAACTCGCACCCGTAGCCAAAGCTTCTACCACAGCATTTACCGTACGCTCTTTAACACGCACCATCGTCCATCCATGATAGGTATCTCGCTCGGTAGATTCGGCAGCATGAGCATCGTCATTGCCTAAAGCGGGCAACAACCTTCCCGACAATTCCATCCAATCATCCCAATGCACAGACGATTCACCTCTGCCCATACAGCGACACGTCGTATTAAAAACTTCAATACCAGCCAATCCGCGAAGCGGCATCGTATCGCGCAAAATATTCACAGAACTCCAATGCGGATGCGCCAGCCAAATCGAGCCACCTTGTTTGCGTGCAGCATCAATCACAGCTTGGGGCGGCATAACCCGTGCATCCATATCTTCGGTCATGTTCAATGCCAAAAAATGGTGCCGCTGCCCACCAAAGGGATTGTCGGGATGTAATTCTACACCTTGAACCAACGTAAATTCATCTGGGCATGAAACAGTATCAATACGCGTAATCGTATCATGATCTGACACACACAAATAATCATAACCGGCATTCACATACCCATCCACGCGTTCTTGTGGCGATACCTTTCCATCCGAATTGGTCGAGTGTGAATGCAAATTCCCTTTCAGCCAAATATACCCATCATCATCTGCTAATGTAAATGGATCAACCAAACCATTTTCCTCACTCATCGGGAATCTCCTTGCAGGTAAGTGGCCATTTCCCTCAGCCCATTCTCATAGAATAATGATCAGAAGTTTTTCTCATTGCCTATTAAGAGCCGTAAGCCCACGATCGTGGTGAGTCATTCTCAATTGCTTTCCTGCCACCAAACTTTTCCATCTCTCACCGAGGCGCGACACGTCAATCTTTTTTCACCCATCAACACTTGTTTCATCGAATCGATTAACTCAAAAGAGCCATTTTCCAATTCTAAAACTGCCACATCACCTGCTGCTCCCACACTCAAATGTCCTAAATCTTCAGCGCGATCAATGACCTTGGCTGGCTCAATGGTCGTTCGAGCAATAACCTCTTCCAAAGGCATGCCCAAATTTAAAAACTTCGACATCGTTGTTGGCAAATCATAAACAGGGCCATCTATATTGAGCGTATGAATATCACTGCTAATGGTATCGGGTGGAAAACCGTCTTCCATCGCAGCACGCCCAATATCATAGCTAAAACTGCCCAGGCCATGCCCAATATCAAAAATCACACCTCTATCGCGCGCGTCCCGGGCCTGAGGTAGCACCTTACCCTTATCATCTAAAATAGATGCAGGATTGGTACCGTGGAAACAATGCGTCACAATATCCCCAGAGCGCAATTGGGCAAGCATATCTTCTAAAGGCACATCGGCATTGCTCACATGAATCATTAATGGTTTTTCGCATCGCTCGGCCGCATCTACCGCCACCTTCAACAAATCTCGCACATCTCGGTCTCCACCCACCCCAGCATAAAGCCGTGCCTTCACGCCCAAAGCTGTTTTCGGATGGTTCAAAACTGCCTGAGCGCATTCTTCTGCTGACACATAACCCTCAAATACCATCTCACCTCGACGCCAAGGCAACCCCACACCCGACAAATTGACATAGGCCAAAATGCGCGTAGACGACCGCTCAATCACATAACGCTCCAAACCTCGGTAATTGATCCAACCAGCTGTTCCCGTATCAATGCTCGTGGTCACACCCGTACGCGGGCACAAATCGTCCGCTTCTATTCCAAAAAAAGAAACATCTTTGTATACATGAGTGTGCAGATCAATTAAACCCGGCACAACATAAAGACCTGTCGCATCAATCACATCGTCTGCCTGCCCAAGCGCGTTGCCTACAGCGGTGACCTTGCCATCCTTCAAACCCACATCGCACAATTCATGAACCTGATTTGCCGGGTCAAGAACTGTACCTCCCGAAATCAAAACATCAAATTGATTATCCATTATCGTCTCCTTAGGCACTTAAGAAATATCTTCAGACTTAATAATGTCATGCCCACAGATCACACTGTCAAGTGAAGTTTCTTGACCCTTGCCCCAAAAACCACATTCCCAGATGTACAAAAGGCTCCGGAAATTTCCGGAGCCTTCAGGTTTACATCGGTTAAACATCAAGATCGTTGGGCAATATAAGCATCTGCATCAATAACACCTTTGTCGATGAGGTCGCGAAACATCGCAACCGTTTCCGATACACCATCGACCAGAGGTTTGTGAGACACCGTTCCGATCGCTTCTTCCAATCCACGGCCATCAACTTCTGGCGGAAAAGGCAACTGCAAATCTTCAAACGTAATTTTGTCAGCCGCTTCTGGAGCTGCCTTTTGAATAGCGGCCACCACTTCTGTCATATGGGGTGACAATCCGCCCAAATTAAATGCCCCAGCCCCCTCATACTTTGCCCGTGCAGCTTGGATAAACGCCCGTGCCGTATCATCAACATATTGAAAAACTGTCTGTCCACCATAAGAAATATGATAGGGTTTGTTGGCCGCAGCAGCCAACATTGCGGTTGTGGGTGTTGAAGTCACACCTTGATCTCGCCCAACACCATAGACCACATAAGGCCGAAAGCCAATCGATGCAACACCATCATCATTCCAGTATACATGAGCGGTGCCTTCATTGGCTTGTTTATACACCCCATAGTGCGTGTGTGGCATTAATGCCGCGTCATCGGTCAAAGCAGCACCCGGTTCATAATCCTCAGGTGTACCAAAAACCGCGACAGAACTTGCATAAACCACCTTGTTGATACGATCTTTGCGGCGTTTCACTGCGTCAAACACATTCACCGTACCAACCACATTCACCCGCGCACCCAAAGGCGGGTCTGCCTTGCAAAATGGCACCTGAAGACCAGCCAAATGAATGACATGGGTAATATCATAATCATCCAAGGCTTTTTCAAATGCACCCAAATCAGTAATATCGCCCGCCACAAAAGAGACATTCGACAATTCATCATCAGACAGCAACAATTGCAACCGTTTTGGTTCAGAGGCCAAATCAAAAACTGTGACAGGTACGTTTTCACGCACCAAATTGCGTACAGCCCAAGCCCCGATACACCCCAATGCACCCGTAATCAAAAAACGCTCATCAGCCATAAGATCCTATCCCGTTACACATCTTGAAGTTTTATATTGGCAACAAGTTTTTCGGCCAATGAATTCACGATATTTCTCAATAATTTTACACCCAATTCAGGATATCTTTCAAACAACGACTCTAAGTCATTTTGCAAGATCATCATGCCCGACATATCTGTTAAAGCGACAGCACGTGCATGACGGGGTTGTGTGCTGGCAATTTCCATCTCACCAATGGTGTCAATAGGTTCAAGCCTTCCTATCTCATGCCCATTGGCCGATTGCACAGACACGGAACCTTGTAATAAGATAATCAAACGCGTTCCAGGATCACCGACCTCAAAGATAACGTCGTCTTTAGAAAATGAAACTTGCTTGCAAGATGCCAAGACTCGCCGACATTCGTCAGGAACCAAACTGTCAAATAGAGGAATTCTTACGAGTAAATCAGTCAGACTATTCCGGTTACCATCTGGCATGAGACCCTCACACGTCCATAAATCCGTCGCGTTTCATAATAACCAATTCTCGACCTTGAGACCGAATATACCCATCATCACTCAACCGTTTGAGCACCCGAGTGACTGTCTCGCGAGCGGTTCCAGACATACTTGCGATCATTTGGTGCGTGGGGCGCTTCCGAATCACAATCCCTTCTGCGGTTTCTACACCCTCATCTCCTGCAATTTCCATCAAAACATGGCAAATACGATCTGCAATGCCCAGCAAAGCCAAATTGGCAGTCTGATGGTCTGCCTTTCGCAAACGAGCAGCCAAAGCCACCATCAAATGAATGGCAATGCTCGGATAACGTTGCAAAGCTCGTATAAAGTCTACACGCCGCAAAACCAATGCTTCTGTCGGCAACAGCGTGACCACATTGGCAGAACGCGGTTCACCATCTAACAGCGACATATCTCCAAAGAAATCACGCGGTCCCAGCGATGAGAGAATCACCTCACGCCCATCAGACGCATTCACGGTAACCTTCACTTCACCAGATTGAATCACAAAAAAAGCATCACCCTCGTCTTCTGCCCAAATCACCATACAATCTTTTGGGAACTTACGCACCGTCATCACCTCCGCCAGCATCCCATACTCCGCCTCAGTCAAATTGGCGAACAGAGGAACTTGCTTGAGCAAATCGGCAATCACGACTGCCTCCCAAAAAGAGCAAAATGGAAAAGGCAAATAACATCCACTATGCAAATGAATTCAGATTTAAACCGCAACAAAAGTCAGATACTGTGTTCATCTGTGGTTGCTTCTAAAACAACAAGACAGACACCGACTTCTGAATCATCGCAATAGATACCGACGCCATACCCACCAGTGCCATACCCACCGAAAAACCCACCATCAACACCGCGGCATAAATGCGCCATTGTTGTTTGCCAAATCGTTTCCAAAAATAATATCGCGCAAGCAACGCACCAATAATTTCGGTGATGAGCACATGGGGAATACTCGTTAGACTGCGCACATAACCAAAAATCAGCAGAATTGGCAACCCAAAAATCGACAACCCAACAAACGAGACAATCCCCACAATGAAACCAGCGAAGATAATTTTGGGCTTCAAAGCCTCAAATAAAATCGGCTTATCATCTGACCCTTGCAAAAAAGCCCCATCAAATGTTGGCACTTGGTCAACTTCAAATTGATAGACCAGCTCGCGGCCTTGTTGGTCCAAAGCTTCAGAAATCATAAGTTCTGGATTCGGCGTGATCAAATGTGC
>JBLHJX010000330.1:0-5581 GCA_047619225.1 Candidatus Latescibacterota bacterium | reverse complement strand
CCTAAAACGCGTTGCCATAAATGGCCACGCGGGGAAGGCACGGGTTGCCAAAAAAATCTGGCAGTGTAAAGAATCAAGTGTTAGGCAAAACATCCCATAGGCAAATGCGAGCGTGTTGGGAACAAAGATTAGAAATTGCAAAGGTACCGTTAGATCAGTCTCCAAAATAAGTGATAATGAATTGATTTATCCCCCAAAAGATCAGGCATTGTTAAAAAAGGTTGTTTCGGATATATTCAGGCTTTGCTGTGCTGTCAATACAGTCATTGAGAGATCACAGACGAAAACCAAGCTAACATCATCTGTTATGACATATTGGGAAAAGGAATGGGTTTCAAAAAATGATCACCTTAACACCAGAACAGATCGAAGCATTTCACCGCGATGGATTTATTAAAGTGCAGCAATTGGTTGACATTGATATCGTCAATCAAATGGTCACATTGACCGATCAGTTTATGATCGACAACATTCCACCCATTGAATACGAAGCCCAACTTGGTTATCCGGGCGCGCCACCAGATAAAAACGCAACCGGTGGCCAAACCATTCGCCGGTTTTTGCGCGCCATGAGTCGGCATCCCCTATTCTTAGACTGGGCCACATCACCTGATGTGATTCATTTGCTTCGCCCCCTCTTAGGCCCAGATATTGTGATGCCCCTGGCACACCACAATTGTATCATGGTCAAAGATCCGCGCTTTAGCAGCGACACAGGTTGGCATCAAGACATCCGTTTTTGGAGTTTTGAACGCCCCGAGCTGGTAAGCACCTTGCTCGCATTAAATCAATCCAACACCGAAAATGGCTGTTTGCGTTTCTTGCCCGGTACACATCGCCTAACCTTTCGCACCGACCAGTTGGATGAAAACAAATTCCTTCGCACAGATCTACCTGAAAACGAACCACTCTTAGCAACAGAAATAGGCATTGACATGCAACCCGGCGACGTCATCTTCTTCCATTGCAAAACCTTTCACGCTGCCAGTCGCAATCGATCAAACGTCGCACGAAAATCAGTGCTCTTTACCTATCGGCCCAAAGACAATCCCCCGATACCCGATACGCGTTCGGCATCTCTACCTGAGCTCTTGTTGCCCGCCTAATTATGCGTGAAGAACAGAAACGTAAAATTAAAAAAATAATGTATGCAGATAAGGAGTAAATATGTTTCACGAAGCACTTGTTTACGGCAGCGTATTGGGAGCGGGTTTGCTTGCGGATATTGCTTGCCCGGATTCGGAGGGACCCTTTCCCGTGATCTTATCGGTTCACGGTGGGCGGTGGATTCGAGGGACTCGACATGATAACGGTGCCATTGACGTGCTACAGTGGGCAGACTTAGGCTTTTTTGCCATGACGATTGATTATCGTTTGGTGACCTGTACGCCAGCTCCGGCATGCTATCAAGATGTCATGTGCGCCATTCGCTGGGTGCATGCCCATGCTACAGAGTACAAACTCGATACGGAAAAGGTCTTTCTCATGGGGCAATCAGCCGGAGGACACATGGTGTCATTGGCTGCTACGGCGGGGGATAATCTATTCCCAAAAACCGGCGGCTGGGAAACAGGCTCGGGTGACATAGCAGGTGTCATCAGTGTCTCTGGAGCATATGACTTGATAAGCTTAGATTGGGGATCGGGGTGGTGCCCCCTTGGCATAGACTGGCATACTGCCCGATCACACGCATCGCCCATCAACCACATTTCGTCCAACAACAAACCCCTTCTCCTGTTCCATTCAGACGACGACCGCTCTGTACCGATCCAACAAGCTATCAATATGGTAGATGCCTTGGATGCCAAAGGTTCGACATATGAATTCATTCGGTATAAAGACAAGGGCCATTTGGGTATCTCAGATGACGTCATTCAGAAGACATTGGATTTTATATGGAATCAGGTTGGAGGTTCTCACTAACAGAAAACGTGTGACAGCCTGTGGTTGGATTGAACACGTCAGCTATGATTAAAAATCCTTTATCGTTGACTCCCCCCCCGCGCCCCTTTGAAAAGGGAAGTTATCGTGACCGATTACTTATTTTGCCCAATTTTCAATTTTTAAGTTCGGTATTCGCACAAACTCCTTTTCGTTATTTGTGACAACCGTACAAGATATTGAAAGCGTGTGCGCGGCAATAAGCATATCAAGTGAACCAATGGGTGTGCCTTGTTTTTCTAAATGGACTCTCAAATCACCATAATACTGAGCGGCGAGATCATCATATGCCAAAATTTCCAGAGGCGCTACAAACTGTGCCAAAGCAATTTGGTTCTGCTCGGGCTTTGAACTTTTTGAAACACCATACAAGAGTTCACTCAGCGTAATAGACGAAATACCGATTTCGGAAATCTCGGTCTGGACAAAACGCTCTATAACGGTCAGTGGTTTTTGCTTAATGATATAAATGCACATATTCGTATCGAGCATATATTGCATTATAAACTTTCCCGAACATCCTGATGGAGTTGATCTCTGCCATCCATAAAGTCATCTGTAAACTGGTCAAGACTATTCACCAACGAGGACCAAGGATCATCTTTAGGCAAAAGGACCACCATATTGCCAATTTTTTTGACAAAAACATCCTCGCCGGAAAACCGACAATCCTTGGGTAACCGCACAGCTTGACTTCGACCATTCGTAAATATCTTTGCAGTTTGCATGATATGCCTCCTCTAAAAGGGTAGATACCATGATATATACCCTTACATATAAAATGTCAAGTCGGGGTGTTGTTGATACCCTCCAATACAAAAAACAGGTCGATGCCAGAAACAACCTAAAAACGACAGCAACAGACATACACTCCATCCTTGTTAATTGGGCTATCTCGCAGGCATTGTCTATGCCAATTATCTTAAGCGCGAATCCTCTCTGATTACAGGCTCATTTCAAAAACACACCCACTACTATGTAGTATCTATATATGGTTATTATATTATTTACAATATTTTAATTATATAAGATTAAATGACCTTACGTAAAGATATTTTTATTAAAAAAGATCACGAGTACTTTCACCCAAGAAAATACAACAAAAAAGCGAGCACTCTTTTTACGGAGAACGCTCGCTTTTTTATATTGCTAAAACGATTGGACAATCAATCCAGCACCAATTGAACCAAATCGTTGTAATCTTCAAAGGTCAACACGGCCTGATCCGACGCTTTCGTATTGCCAGTCAAATGCAGGGCTGCGTCCCACCCAAACGCGGTTGCACCGCCGATATCTTTCACAACGTGGTCCCCCACGTACAGCACGGGTGTGTCAGTTGACCGATCCAAACCCAAAGTGTTCAAAGCCGTTTCAAAAACGCGCCCGTCGGGTTTTTGTACGCCCAAATCGCACGAGCAAATAATGGGGCCGAAAAAATCGGCCAAACCAACACCCGCTAACACACGGCGCATCAAACGCCCGGTCAAATCGGTATCGGCAATCACCCCCATTTGCACGCCTGCTTTGTGCAATGTGGCAAGTGCGTCGGCAACACCGTCCCACAGCCAAGCCCGATACCGTGGGCCGTTGAGTGCGTCGGCCAGGAACAGGGCTTCTTCTTTTCGTTGATCTATTCCTAAATAAGCAAATACACCGTTGGCCAGCACTTCAACACTGTAACGCCGTTCATGTTGAAGACGTAACGTTTGCTCCAACCGATCAATCACCTCGCCTAAATCTTTAGGCACCTCATATCCAAACATCTGAAGCGCGTGCCCGGCTCGAAACGTGCGTTTTTCCCGCACCTCTTTTGGAGACGGACTGTCTCCAACGGGCCGTTTGCCCGAAAGAAAAATTGTGCCACCACTGTCCCAAAACACAATCGGATATTTCATCGGATCTCCATTAACAAAGGCGGGTGATCACTTAACTGCCAAGGGGAACCATCTGTTTCTCGACAAAAATCCCCCTCATCCAGCACATCAAATCGCGCCAACCGTTCTGCCCACTCAGTATCCAGCCACATATAATCCACTCTGCGTTTCAACACCGCGTCTCCGCCTGCCACAACCGCTGCGTCAACGTAACCTGCGTCTACCATAAATTGATAGGGTAAACTGCCTGGTTTGCAATTCATATCGCCTACCACAATGTTCGGTTTAGGCCCCTCGCCCAACACGCGGGTCAATTCGCCAACCCGAGCAGCGTCGCCCTCTTCCACTGAGTTCGCAAACCGATTGCTCGGCAAATGCACCGAGGCCAACTCCCGTTCAGAAAACGAAGCGCGGAGATGAACCCGCTCGTGAAGTTCGCCTGCCGACCCACCCGTGCAATCTCTAAAATGTGCCTCTTCACGGTACAAAATCGCCCCGCCGTAATCTGGGCGCAAACCACCCGGGGCGTGAACCCAGGTGTCCATCCCAAGTTTTTGGGCGAGTAGATGAACAAGTGCGCGATCGTGTACTTCTTGCAAACACAACACGTCTACGTCCACTGACGCGTACAACTCACACAAAGCATCAAATACTTCGGGCACTTCGGCAACTCGCTCTGCCCCCCAGCGTGAGGGCGCGCCTTGAAACCAATATACGTTGTGTGTCAAAATCTTCATCAATGAACCATTCTAAAATTCATTCAAGTCTTGCATCACCAGACCGCTGTACACCTTAGGGTAGAAAAATGTCGATTTCGGGGGCATTCTCTCGTCATTGAGCACCACGGCACGCAATTGATCCATTCCAGTCGAATTCAAGAAAAAACCCACACGATCGTTGGCACCATTGACAATCTTCAACACATCAGCTTCTACTTTTACAAACTGCACCTTCTCGCCCTTAATCAACGTCTCTGTATCCAAATCTAAAACCTTACCCAAAGTGATTTGCAACAATGCCGTATCCAACTTCTGCCACGCCTCGGAATGACCTTCTGCGTCCAACGCGCTCAAATCCACCCCATCTTTCAGGGTCAGCAACAAAACCCGCGACAGATCACCGGCACACATTGCCAATACTGGGGGACCGCTCTTACGCGATTCCAACGCCTTCATCACCTCTGACGAAGACGCAAACGACTGTTCCTCAACATCGAAAAACTCGGCCAAACCCGCTTCCAAGTTCGCAATGCCACCCTCACCCAAATCGACCACCACGCGGTTTATCGGATTCACGGCCAACCCATCGGAATCATCCATATTCACCAGCGTTTGCATCCCAAATCCGTAGGGTTTGTCCGATGCATCGGTCACCCCCTCTGCCACCATTCTTTCATTGCGATACGTCACCGAGGTTTCATAACGGTGGTGCCCGTCGGCAATAAACAACGGCTTGTCTCTCAGAACCTCAACAATCCCACTCAACGTCTCTTGATCCGTCATCTGCCAGAATTTATGGGTTACGCCCTCCCCATCGACATATTCGAAAAGGGGATCGCCCTCCACCTGCGTATTGATCAAGGCTTGCACCTTATGTTCAGGATCGGAATACAACGAGAAAATTTGTCCAAAAGCACCACCCGTGTGACGCATCAATTCCAAACGGTCTGCCTTGGGCCCCGGCATCGTGTGCTCATGTGGTAAAATAGAGCCTTCACCCAACGGCTCAATCTTAACCAGTGTCACAATGCCCCAGCGCGTTTTTGA
>JBLHJX010000329.1:0-5605 GCA_047619225.1 Candidatus Latescibacterota bacterium | reverse complement strand
AATGCACGCAACTTTTCTTCGTTGGTGTGTGGGGCGTGATCTGTGGCCAAGGCATCTATGGTGCCATCTTGCAAACCTTTAATGACGGCTTCTTGGTCTTCTTTGGCGCGTAAGGGGGGGCTCATTTTTCCGGCGGTGCCGTAAATTCGTACATCTTCGTCGGTGAGCGCAATGTGGTGTGGGCTTGCTTCGGCAGTCACGGGCAGGCCGTCTTGTTTGGCTTTTCGAACGAGTTCGACAGCGCGTTTCACACTTAGGTGAAGAATGTGAAGTCGGCCACCGGTTTGACGAACGAGTTCGATATCGCGTTCGTTCATGGCCGCTTCGCCTTCAGCGGGCATGCCTTTGATGCCGAGTTCTTGTGAGACGAGGCCTTCATGCATGTGGCCCCCTCGTGTGAGTTCAAAGACTTCACTGTGGGGATATACCGCAAATCCATTTGCGGCTGCGCGTTCGAGCAAGTTTCGCATGAGGGTTTCAGATTCGATGGGCAGTCCATCATCAGAGAACCCAACGGCACCTGCTTTGAGCAAGGCGTCTGTGTCTGTCAGTTTTTGCCCTTGCATTTTTTCGGTGGCGCAGGCAATGGGATACACACGTGCGTCTGCCGATTTTGCACGGTCGAGGATATATGTGATAATCTCGGGGCTGTCTAAGGTTGGGTTGGTGTTGGGCAAACAGGCAACAGAGGTAAACCCACCTGCTGCCGCCGATTGACAGCCTGATTGTATGGTTTCTTTTTCTGGAAACCCTGGATCACGCAAATGCACATGCATGTCAATGAGGCCGGGCGTGACCAGTTTGCCCGTTACATCTATCGTTTGGGCATCACTTGCCGTGATATGGGGGGCTATTTGAGCAATTTTGTTGTTTTGTATGAGAACGTCAGCGATTTCGTCGCGGTTGTTGGCTGGGTCGATAATGCGGCCATTTTTGAGCAGGATATCAGACATTGAGACTCACGTTTGTGTATAAGGATGTCAATAACAAATCGGTGAAAAAGTATCGGCAGAAACCGTTTCTGTCAAGGGGAGTTTCCGTTGAGAAAACCAATGATGGATGCGGGCGTGATGCATGAATGGGGGAGTGCCGCATTTTTTTTGCGGAGGGCTTCTGCCAGTTGAACAATTTCTGGCGGATAAAGATCGAATGGGCTAAGGGTTTTGGATGTTAGAATATCTGCGGGTAAACCATATCTGACGACTTGTCCTTTTTGAAACAGATAAATACGGTCTGCTACACGTGCTGCCAAGTCGAGGTCATGGGTGATGATGACAACCGTGCGGCCTTCGTTCTTTTGTGTTTGGATGAGGGTCTCTATTAATTGCGCCCCTACTGGATCCAGCCCTGCGGTGGGTTCATCTAAGATGAGAATCTCAGGTTGCATAGCCAGTATGCCTGCAATGGCCACCCGTCGCTTTTCGCCGCCACTGAGGCGGAGTGGGTCGCGCTTTATGAAGGCTTCGGGATCAAGGCCCACCCTTTGGAGGGCATCGTGAACACGTGTGGGTATATCTAAAAGTTGGAGGTTCTTGGGCCCAAACGCGATGTCGTCAAATACGGTTTCGGCAAACAATTGGGCTTCGGGAAATTGGAAAATGAGACCCACACGACGACGGAGATCTTGGAGGGTCTTTTTTGTGCTGGTATTGATACCACAGACAGTAAGAGAGCCAGATGTTGGTTTGAGAAGACCATTGATGTGTTGGATAAAGGTTGATTTTCCTGAACCACTGGGGCCAATGAGCACCGCGATTTCTCCACTATAAATATCGATGTCCAATTTATCGAGGGCGATGATTTGGTTGGGAAGTTTTGGATCATACGTATGGCATAATGTTCGCGCAGAAATTATGGGTGATGGCGTGGATTCGTTATTGGGCACTGGGAAAGCTGTCTTTGGTGGGTTGGTGGGCACTTGGACGCGATCTGCAAGTGTCTCTATTGTGAGGGGATAAGGTGTGGGCAGGTGGATACTGTGTGCAATTTGTGTGGCAAGAGGAGGGTGTAAGCCAAGATGGGTGAGGGTGTCTGTTTGGGCGAAGATGTCTGATGGTGATCCGTCGAGGGCGACTTGTCCGTGGTTTAGCACAATGATGCGATCGGCTTGTGCCGCTTCTGAAGGTATTTGCGTGACCAAAATAGGGGTGGTTATTTTTTCTTTGTGAAGCATATGAAGGTGTTTAAGCATATTTTGACGTGCCCCTGGGTCGAGAAGGGATGTGGGTTCGTCAAGGAGGAGGTATTTGGGTGCCATGACAATGATTGAGGCCAAGGCCAAACGTTGCCGTTCTCCTCCAGAAAGTTGATTCGGATCTTGTTTTTGATAGGGTGTGAGCTGAAATTGGTGGAGCATGCGGTCAACACGTTCGTGCATCTCCTGATACGGGGTGCCCAAATTTTCCAGGCCAAAAGCAATTTCGCGTTCGACGGTGCTTGCAATTATTTGATCGTCGGGATTTTGGAAGACCAAGCCTACTTTTTGGCGGATGAGTGGGATGTGTTGTGGTACCTGGACGGACAGGTCGTCAACCTGCACATGCCCTTTTGTGGACGGAATGAGGCCATTGAGACAGCGCAAGAGTGTTGACTTGCCTGAGCCATTGGCACCCATAAACGCAACAAATTGGCCCTCGATGATATCGAGCGTGATGTTGTTGAGCACCAAAGATGCACTGCCGGGGTAGGTATAAGAGAGGTTTTGGATTTTGATCATAGGGTATGGTTGGTCGTTGGAACGTGTCGCTTTTGTGTATTTAAGAAATCAGAGAATGGATAAAGCGCAATTGTTTTTTAGATCACACATTTCCTTGTCTTGACAATGTTTCTTGGCCGATGTATTTTGAGACTGTTCATGTAATTCCTTGTAACCCATTGAAGGAGAAGTCTCTTGGCTTTTCAAGATCAGTTTAGTTATTATGGTCCTACGCGTTTGTTTATGGGGCGGGGTAGCATTGGGAATATTCCTGAGTTGCTTGCCGAACAAGGGCTCAAAAAAGCACTTATTGTAACAGACCAAGGTCTGGTCGATGCGGGTTTGGTGGGGCACATTACTGCGCTTTTGGACTTGGCCAATATTGCTCACAGTACGTTTTCTAATGTGGCGCCTAACCCACCTATCAAAAATGTGACCGATTGCACGGCACAATATCAAACCGAGGGTTGTGACCACTTGATTGCCATTGGGGGTGGTTCTTCAATGGATGTGGCCAAAACAACGGGTGTGTTGGTCAATAATGGTGGCAAGATTTCTGATTATTTTATTGGTACAGGTGGCCCAGTGAAAAAGCGCATTCCTTATTTATTGTGCGTGGCCACAACATATGGTACGGCCAGTGAGGTGACACCCTTTGCGGTGGTTACCGATGAGAACAACTATAAGGCTGCTGTTGCGGGTGCCCATATTATTCCCGATGTGGGCATTTTGGATGCCGATATGGCCGTTGGGCTTCCCCGCCCGATTGCTGCAGCAACAGGGATGGATGCCCTGACGCACGCGATAGAATCTTATGTGTCTCTTGCTTCAAATCCTATTTCTGAAGGTATGGCGTTGCATGCGATTCGTTTAATTGCACAAAACTTACGTCAGGCAGCGTTTAGTGATTGCAACCATGAAGCCACACAAAATATGTTGGTTGCCAGCACGATGGCGGGTTTTGCCTTTTCACAAACTCGGTTGGGCAATGTTCATGCGATGTCTCATCCTGTGAGTGGGCATTATGGTGTGCCACACGGTGTGGCCAATGCGATTTTGCTGACGCGTGTGATGGATTTTAACCGGTATGCATGCCCCGAGAAATTTGCTGAAATTGCAGTGGCTATGGGTGAAGATATTACGGGTTTAGGTGATGTGGATGCGGCGATGCTTTCTGTGGAATCTGTTGAGAATTTAAGCGGTGATGTGGGTATTCCCTCGTCTCTTAGTGAAGCAGGAGCCAAGGCAGAAGGCATCCCCATGTTGGCTGAAGATACGATGAAGAGCGGCAATGTGGCTGTTAATCCGCGAAAAACGACGATTCAAGATGTGATCGCATTATACGAAGAAGCAATGTGAAAGATAAAACCGCAAAGCGCAGGGCGCGAGGCGCAGAGTGGAAAGGTTTAAACGTTATGTGCTCTGTTTTTTCTTAGACAAATACATCTCCAAACCATTTTAGGAGGCAGTATATGAATTATCCCAATATGTTTCGCATTCGGCAACACTTTGATGCACCCCGTGTTCATGATGTGGCCGAAACGGTTCGCGAAGAGATTGCCAAGATTAACCCGGGGTCGATGATTAAAGCAGGTGAAACGGTTGCCATTGCTGCGGGTAGTCGCGGTGTGGCAAATATTAATGTGATTATTAAGACTGTGGTTGAAGAGATGCAAGCGATTGGTGCCAAGCCCTATATCGTTCCGGCTATGGGTTCTCATGGTGGTGGCACTGCCGAAGGTCAAGCCGCTGTTTTGGCCGGATATGGCATAGATGAAGAAAATATGGGGTGCCCGATTAGGTCCTCTATGGAGGTGATTCAAATTGGTACGTCTGATTTTGGGATGCCCATCTATTTTGACAAAAATGCCTCTGAGGCCGATCACGTGGTGGTGGTCAACCGGGTAAAACCACACACGGGGTTTGTGGGTGAAATTGAAAGCGGATTGATGAAGATGATGCTCATTGGTTTGGGCAAACACAAAGGTGCTTCGGTTTATCACCGTGCCATTATTCACCATTCGTTTGACAAGATTGTGCGGCTTGTGGGTAAAGTGGTGCGCGAAGAAATGCCAATTCGGTTTGGTGTGGCCACGCTTGAAAACCCCTATGATGAAACGGCATTAATTCAAGCGATTCATGCCGATGACTTTGAGGAAGAAGAAAAGAAGCTTCAGGCACAATCTAAAATATGGTGCCCGAGTTTGCCGTTTGATGATGTGGATCTGCTCATTATTGACGAGATGGGTAAAAACATCAGTGGCGCAGGTATGGATACCAATACAATAGGGCGCAAACGCAATGATCGCCGTGCCATGGACGACGAAACGCCACGTGTTTTACGCATTTTTGTGCGCGACTTGACGGAAGCCACACATGGCAATGCAACAGGCATTGGTTTGGCTGAGTTTACAACCCAGCGTCTTGTGGATAAGATCGACTTTCACGCGATGTACACCAATGTGATTACGGGCCAGCATGTGTCGGCGGGTGCCGTGCCATTGCACTTTGAAACAGATCGCGAGGTGCTCGATGTTGCATTGGAGTCGATCGGTTTGATTGAACCCGAAAATGCACGGGTGGTCTGGATTAAGACCACGTTGGATGTGGGTGAAATTGAAGTTTCGGAAGCGTATTTGGCAGAAGGTGAGATTCGCGATGATTTGGAAATGATATCTGACGTGCGCCCACTGGAAGTGGAAGCCGATGGCAATTTGCCGCCCATTGAAGCCTATGGTGATCGAGTATCTGCTGCTGAGCCTGTGGCAGGAGATGATGATTAGATTTTGGAGATTTTGAGGCAATCAAAAAGATCTCATATAAATACGGTGCCGTAGACTTTCCTGATTTTATTCTTTTGGCAGGATTGTTTGGCAAGTCTGTAAGCAATAATTGAGTTTGGTTCAAAAA
>JBLHJX010000328.1:0-5635 GCA_047619225.1 Candidatus Latescibacterota bacterium | reverse complement strand
ATCTGGGTAGGCATCAAAGATCCAGAAGTCACTGAATTTACTCGTTACGGTTTCTCTGAGAATTTTAACTTCTCGGATTTGAGATTCATCCAAGTACCTCAGTTTTAGTGTGCTTGTGGTTCCCGGGGGACCATCCCAATTAAGATTCGGTGGGCTGTCTTTCCCTTCAGGGCTGAGAATTCGATCACCAACGCGAACACCCGCACGTTCTGCCGGCCCGCTTGGTGCCAGCGCTCTGATCACTGCGCCCGTAATTGGCCCCCCATCGGGTGGAAGGCCTACAGCAACTTTAACACCGATGCCATCTCCCCAACGTTCGGGTGTGGCGAGGGCGTCGGGAACGATCACATACGTCATCCAAGGCGCAATAATGCGAAGGCCATCTGCACAGTCATTCGTGGTGTAATAAGACTGAGCGCCGTTGGGTGAGATACACAGTGCACCCCTTGCTGTTCCTGACCAGATGGTGCCGTCCTGTGCTTCTCGGATACTCCAGATCGTCCAGTCGACTTTGGGGTCGATGGGAAACACCCGATGCCAGGATCCATCCTTAAATCGACTGATCCCTTTGCGTGATCCGGCGTAGACACTGCCATCTTTGGCAGCACATAGTACGTTGATCGGTGCGCCGTGCAAACCATCTTCGGTTGTGTAGTCTGTCCAGGTGATACCGTCGTAGTGTTTGACACCTGCGTCTGTGCCAAACCACATATGGCCGCTTGCATCTTCAACAACTGCTCGAAACCCTGGCCCTTGAAGTTGGGGAAAGCTTTGCCATCGCCAGGGTTCAAGTACTGGGTCTTGTACCTTCGGTTCATAATGTTCAAAAGCGAGGGCGATTGAGGGGTGGGTCTGTATTAGGATGCAGGTTAGAATGGAAAGGAAGCGGATCATCCGTTTGAACCTTAGGTTTGATTAAGTCCTGTCAGATTAAATATAGGTATGCGTGTTGAAACATAGAGAATGCGATAGGGGATGTCAATTTCAGATTGTATGCAATTGATAAACTTTTAGAAAGAAGTGATTGTGGGTTGATTACTTGTTTAAGACTCTTGAAGAGGGTATTTATACCTATTTGTTGATACTTGGGTGTTGGCATAAAAGATTTGCAGTGACAATGAAATGGGCTCAGGGCAAGAAAGAGGAGCAGTCTTGGTCACAGATAAAATAAAATCCTTCTTGACAACTTGTTTTAGAATGTGTTATCTTTTGCGCGTTAGAAAAACCATTTTTGTTTAAGGATTGTATGTGATGAAGACTTTGGCATCTGCATTGTGGTATTGGCGCCGTTTTGACGGCCGATTTTATTATCGGCAGCCGTCTTATATTTTTGTGCCCGCAATGTGATGTGATTGGTGTTTTATGATCGTCAATTTTGAAGCCGTGGGCATATGCTCACGGCTTTTTTTATGCGCTTGACTTTTTTTTAGAAAGTCGTTCATTATTAAGTCTATCTTGATAAAATTTCGATAGTTAGCCGATTGGACGTGTTTGTGATGATGCCTGATTTTGATGCTGTAAAGAAATTGGCCAATGGCTGTGGGTTGGTGCCCATTTCAAGAGAGGTATTGGCCGATACGGAGACACCCGTTTCGGCTTATTTGAAGATTCGGTCTCGTTCGCCTTATGCTTTTTTGTTTGAGAGTGTGGTGGGTGGCGAAAAGATTGGGCGGTATTCATTTTTGGGTGTGGCGCCTTTTTTGATTTTCAGGTCGCGTGGCTCACATATTGAAATTGAAGATGTAAAAACGGGCGAGAAACGTGAATTTGATGGCGAGCCCATTGCTGAGTTGCGCATGTTGTTGAAACACTATCAGGCAGCGGATGTAGAGGGAATGCCTCGGTTTACGGGGGGAGCTGTTGGATATGTGAGCTATGACGCCGTGCGGCTTATCGAGCGAATCCCCGAGAGTGTTGCAGATGATTTGGATTTGGATGATGTTTTGTTGTTGTTTTTTGATACGTTGTTGGCATTTGACAATGTGACACACAAAATTCAGTTGATTGCCAATGTGCATACCGAAGGCAATTTGGAAGCAAATTATGAAGATGCTGTATCCCGGCTTGACAATTTGGCCGAGGTTTTACGGCAACCGGTGGATGCATCCCTTGAATCGGGTACAAGCTCGTGTGAGGTGACATCCAATACGAGCAAAGAACGGTATATGGAAGTGGTGGATTTGTGCAAAGAATACATTGTTGCCGGAGACATCTTCCAAGTGGTGCCTTCTCAGCGATTCTCAATGGATGTGACGGTGGATTCGTTGGCCATTTATCGGGCATTGCGTACGGTAAATCCGTCGCCATATATGTTTCATGTGAATTTGGGTGATCATCAACTTGTAGGGGCTTCGCCCGAGTTGTTGGTGCGGGTAGAGGATGGTGAGGTGCAGGTGAGACCTATTGCTGGCACACGCTGGCGGGGAAAGACTGAAGCCGAAGATTTGGCATTGGGCGAAGATCTGTTGGCCGATGAGAAGGAACGTGCTGAGCATATTATGTTGGTGGATTTAGGGCGCAATGATGTGGGGCGGGTTTCAAAGTATAATACGGTGCGTGTGACCGAGCAGATGGTGATAGAACGGTATTCGCATGTGATGCACATTGTGTCGAATGTGCGCGGTGAATTGAAGGACGATGTGGATGCTTTGGATGCGCTGTTTGCATGTTATCCAGCAGGAACGGTGTCTGGCGCCCCTAAGATTCGGGCCATGCAAGTGATTGACGAGATGGAGTCTACACGTCGAGGGCCTTATGCCGGTGCGGTGGGATACATCGACTTTTCGGGGAATATGGATACGTGCATTGCGATTCGTACTGTGGTGATCAAAGATGGCAAAGCTTACGTACAGGCCGGCGGTGGTGTGGTATTTGATTCGGTGCCTGAGAATGAATATCAAGAGACGGTGAACAAAGCAACGGCTCTGTTTCGGGCGGTGGAGATTGCGGAACGGGGTGATCTGAAATGATTCTCGTGATTGATAACTACGATTCGTTCACGTATAACTTGGTGCAATATTTGGGTGAGTTGGGTGCCGAGTTGGTGGTGCGACGCAATGATGAAATAGATGTGCAAGGTATTGAAGATCTTTCGCCGGAGAAGATTGTGATTTCACCCGGGCCGTGTACGCCAAATGAGGCGGGGGTTTCGGTGCCGACAGTGATGCATTTTGCAGGCAAGATTCCCCTTTTAGGTGTGTGCTTGGGGCACCAGTCGATAGGTCAAGCTTTTGGAGGGAAGGTAATCGGAGCTCCCAATATTATGCACGGCAAAGTGTCAGATATTTGCCACGACGGCAAGTCAATTTTTGCTGGCTTGCCCGATCCATTTGTGGCCACGCGGTACCATTCATTGGTGGTGGAACGCGAGAGCCTGCCCGATTGCTTAGAGATTTCGGCAGAGACGACAGACGGCATTATTATGGGGTTGCGGCATAAAGATTTGGCTGTTGAAGGCGTGCAGTTTCATCCCGAGTCGATTTTAACAGGTGAAGGTAAGAATTTGTTGAAAAACTTCCTCGATGCTTAGATGACTATGCGTGCCAGAGGATGAATTTAATCGCTTATTGGCCGACTTTGGGTAGGAGTTTGCAATGACCATACAAGAAGCAATTGCCAAATTGATCGACGGACAAAACCTGACCCGAGATGAAATGACGGGTGTGATGAACCAGATTATGTCGGGCGAGGCGACCGATGCGCAGATTGGTGCGTTTTTGATTGCCCTGCGAATTAAGGGTGAGTCTGTTGATGAGATTGTGGGTGCTGCAGCGGTGATGCGGGAGAAGGCCACGCTCATTACGACAAAACACCGTGTGGTGGTGGATACCTGTGGTACGGGTGGCGATCATTCGGGAACGTTTAACATTTCAACGACGGCGGCTTTTGTGGTGGCGGGTTCGGGGTTGTGTGTGGCAAAGCATGGCAACCGGGCTGCAACGAGCAGAAGCGGTAGTGCCGATGTGTTGAAGGCATTGGGTGTGAATATTGAGGCGTCGCCTGAAACGATGAGCCGGTGTTTGGATGAGGTGGGCATCGGTTTTTTGTTTGCGGTTTCGCTACACGGGGCGATGAAATATGCAATTGGGCCTCGTCGAGAGGTGGGGGCGCGCACTATTTTTAACGCATTGGGTCCCTTGACGAATCCGGCGGGTGCAACACGTCAGGTGATTGGTGTGTATAGCCCGGCTTTGACGGAGACTTTGGCAACGGTTTTGGGCACATTGGGTTCCGAGCACGTTTTTGTGGTGCATGGTTTAGATGGGTTGGATGAAATGACCTTGACTGGGCCGACACGTGTGAGTGAGTTGAAAAACGGTTCTGTTTCGACGTATGATGTTTCGCCAAGTGACTTCGGGTTGTCCCAAGCCAGTGCGTCTGATTTGGCAGGTGGCGAAGCCGACGAAAATGCGGCGATGACATTGGCCATTTTGAAGGGCGAAACAGGACCCAAGCGAGATATTGTTTTGCTCAATGCCGCAGCGGCGATTGTTGCTGGTGGCAAAGCGGCTGATTTGGCTGAGGGTGTCAAGGTAGCGGCTGAAGCAATTGATTCGGGCAATGCATTGGCAAAATTGGATGGCCTGAGAGACGAGAGTAATCGGTGATATTTATCTTTGGCCAATGGAACAGACGGTTTCGAGTCGGTTGCCATTAGGGTCTTGGAAGAAGAACCGGTTGATGTTGCTGACTGGTGTGGTTTCATTGTGTATGCAGATGCAATCGTGCGGTACAAGTGTTGTTCGTGTTTTGAGAGGGATGGTTAAGGTGGGAAATATACTCGATGAGATTGTTGCGTATAAACGCGAGTTTTTGGCGCAACAATTGATACAGGTGCCTTTTGAAGAGATGGCGCAATTGGCTGAAGATGCACCCGAACCCTTGTCTTTTTTTGAAGGGTTGGCAGATGGTGATGATATTGCGATCATTTCAGAAGTGAAGAAGGCGTCTCCGTCAAAGGGTTTGATTCGAGCGGATTTTGATCCGGTAAGTATTGCTGAGATTTATGAGTCGAATGGCGCTTCTGCGCTGTCTGTGTTGACGGATGAAAAATTCTTCCAAGGTTCCATTGACTATTTGACCCAGATTTCAAATGCCGTCACATTGCCCATTCTGCGCAAAGATTTCACCATTGATCCCTATCAAATTTACGAAGCGCGTGCCATCGGCGCATCTGCGATATTGTTGATTGTGGCGATTTTGACACCCGAAGAACTGGGCGGTTATTTGGCTTTAAGCAAGCAGCTAGAATTGGATGTGTTGGTCGAAGTGCATACCGAAGAAGAATTGTTGGTTGCGTTGGAAGCAGGTGCCGAGATTGTGGGCATTAACAATCGCAATTTGAAAACGTTTGAGGTCTCTTTGGAGACGACATTTTCTTTTATTGACCGCATGCCGGATGAAATTTTGAGGGTCAGCGAAAGCGGTATTTATACACGTGACGATGTGGTGCGATTACGCGATGCGGGTGCCGATGCTGTTTTGGTTGGTGAGAGCCTGATGCGCGAAGCGGACATGGGTGCCAAGTTGAGAGAGTTGGTGGGCAATGGTGCGGGTTAAAGTGTGTGGCATTACCAATCGAGATGATGCGTTGTGTGCGGTGGATGCGGGTGCCGACGCATTGGGGTTTATTTTT
>JBLHJX010000327.1:0-5677 GCA_047619225.1 Candidatus Latescibacterota bacterium | reverse complement strand
TCACATCCCCTTCATCAAATGCATTGACCAAGTCACTTTCCACATTTAAAACCCCAGCCAATTGATCGGACAAGATGATTGGAAAACAAATTTCCGAGCGGGTATTTAAAAAATCATACCCAAAATAACGCTCATCTTTGCGCACATCTTGAACCAAGCACATCTTTTTATGGCGCGCCACCCACCCCAATATCCCCACGTCAAGACTTTGACGATATCCCTTTTCAATCTGTATCTGATAAGCACCCGTGTGTGCCCGAAGCACCAATTCGTAGTTGGGTTCATCAGGCATAAAGAGAGAAACGTTATAGTAATTCAACTCTTCCCGAATAGAAACCACAGCCAGGTCATAAAAATCGTTTAAAGACATCTCCGACACATCTTGTTGGCTCAATCTGTGAATCAACTGCAATTGTATTTCACGCTTATACATCGTTTGCTGCCCCTGGCAGGCAACCACATGCTCACCTATCAACTGGGCCTCTTTTTGCCAACCATGTAACACGTTTTCTTCGGGCAGTACATCTACACCGAGTATCAACAAACCAACAGGACGTCGATTTGATACAATAGGCAACACCACCATCAAACCTGCACGCGAATCAGGCAAAAACACTCGAATCAACCGCCCATCAATTACTGTGCGATACGTCTCTGTATGGAGAATGTCTTGAACAAGCTTCTTCACATCCACATCATTAGACCTAGCCCCGAGCACATCCAAGGCACGAAGAGAACGACCCAGCGGTAACACCAGAATCCCTTCGTCTGTTGAAGTACCAAACAAAACAACACTGGCCGCCTCAACTTGTGTTTCAAGATGGTTAAGCTTATTCACGATACTTGACCACAATTCTTGCAGAGAAATATTCATCATGCCCTCGATACGAAAATCGAACAAAAAGACTTTATATATTAATGATCCTTCTCTTATCATGATAGCGATGTACACAAAACAGATCAACCCAATATCCTCCATGCCTTACGATTCCTCACACCCCGTAAAAATCGTAAAACACATGAATATCATATCTGGGTCTCAAAACCTGAATGGGTGTACGAAACTGGACAATATATCAAGCAAATGATATATTTTACGCGCATACCCAAAAAACCATAAGGAACCAAACATAATGGACGACATCATTACACTGTGGAAAATTTCGCTTTATCGTCTGCTAACCTATTACGAAGCCAATCGTGGACCGCTGCGAACATTTTATCCAAAACTCTTCCTTTTTTTTATTTTTCTCAACATAACCTGTTATTGGTGGGCCATGTTCACAGGCTTTTTCGAATACTTACATGGTCATCAAGGCTGGCACTACTTCAAAGTTTCATTCCCAGTGGGCTTCTTAGGCGCCATTTTCGACAGCCTTTCCTTTTTTGTCACAGTCTACATCATTCGCCGCGCCATTAAAAGTCAAAATACACTTGAATACTTATCACATCTTTCAATAGATCTCATCATCGCCATCATCGCCACCTTCTGGGTGCTCTTGGTCTTCATCATCTCAGGTTGGCTCATTCATATACTCACACCTGCAGTACCCGTCTTTGGTGAAGAAAATCTCGTAACCCGCCAAACACGTTATAGCGATATGCTCATCAACGCATTACTCAATCCGTTTGACAACCTACGCAACATCTACTTTGGGCTCATTATGGGATTTTCTGCCAGTTTGCCAACCTTTATACACATTGCCCTATTTGTTCGCTCGGGTGCCAAAGTTGTCTTCAAAAAACTGAATCCACAATGATCGCTATCCATTACTGGACAGCATGATTCATAATGGCTATATTTGGAGTTCAGTAATAAAAAAACATCCCAAAAACAACTCAACAACGTAAGGAATCTATACCATGAGTGATGTTGCAACACCCAAACCCTTTCCCGCCCTTACACCTGCCCAACGCCTTCACATCGAAATTTATGGCTACACCATCATCGAAAATGTGCTCAACCAAAGTGAAATTAACTCGATCAAAGACACACTCTATCGCATAGAAGACGACTTTCGCCGCACAGGAGAACTACCTGGCCCCAGTTGTTTTAATACCAGCACGACAGAAGAATTCTTCCGCATAGACAACTTACCCCACTTGGCACCCTGTTTCTTCGACTACATCACCCATCCACACATTGTTGGCATGGCAGAAGAAATTATCGGTGGCCCAGCGCGCCTCCAACAATCCGATGCGCATATTCGCCGCCCCAAAAAAGAAAAACCACTCAAGTACGGCTTTCATCGAGGCATCAACCCGGCCTATAGCCACTATGACAATGGGCTCTACCACTTCTCCTTCATCAAAGCCCTTACCAATCTCACCGACCTTGGCCCAGACGACGGCGGCACCACAGTCATCGCAGGCACCCATAAAGTGCCGACCACGGTCTCCCAAGAAGCCATCATCAATGCAGCCTTAGAAGACCCATCTATGATCCATCAAGTAGAAGCCCCAGCAGGTTCCACACTCCTCTTTTACGAATCCCTCATCCACGCGGCAGGCATCATCAAATCTGACAAAGACCGCCTCCTCATTCTGGGTGGATACATGCCCACCATGTTTCAAGCCTGGAATGGTTACGATCCCGATCCCGACTTTGCCAAAACCCTATCAGACGAACACCGTGCCCTCATCACAGGCGAAAAGAAATTTCACTGGCCCCGCAACCCACGCGATCTCGCGGTTTCGACCCAGGGAGTATGATCACTTAAGCAATTCCAAAACAGCCTACCTCTGGACATTGTGATAATGAACCAATATCTTCCAGTATTCTTCAATCTCAAAATTGAGATAATAAATCCCAATCCGTAATTTCATCGGGTATGAACAATGACAACCTATCCATTTAACACAGAACGCTTAATCACTATTTGCCGCGAAAGTGGTGTTTCTAAAGTCGGCGTCTTTGGTTCCATGGTAAGGGGCGACGCAACAAACGACAGCGACATTGATTTGCTCATCGAATTTGGCAGCCGCAAGAGCTTGTTGGCATTGGTTCGGTTAGAACGTGAACTGTCTACCGCCTTAGAACGCAAAGTGGATGTTCAAACCGAAGCCGCCCTGAGTCCTTATCTGAAAGACCGAATTTTATCTGACTTACAGGTCATTTATGAATAGAGATGAGAGTGTATACCTTCAACATATTTTAGATGCAATCAATTGGATTGAAGATTATCTCACCGACATCACAGAAGAAATATTTCATCAACAGCACCTCGTCCAAGATGGTGTTATTCGACAGTTAGAGATCATTGGTGAAGCGGTCAAAAATCTCTCGCCCGAATTACGAGAAGTAAATCCTCATATACCTTGGCAAGACATTGCGGGTACACGTGATAAACTCATCCACAATTATTTCGGTGTGGATATCGAAAAAGTTTGGCTAATGACACAAGATGATATTCCACCGCTTAAATTGGACATCATTGATATTTTACAAAAAACCGATTCAGCGGAGGAAACGGATGGCCAAATTTGAGTTCATTGCTCGAACAAATATAAGTGGTATACTCAATGTTTCCCTACCGCTTGGTATTGACAAGGCAAATCGCAGTTTTAGAATTACAATTGAATCATTAGAAAAAAATGTACCCTTTGCCTAAAAAAAAACTGACATCAATTCATAGAAGACACAGCTGGAAGTTGGAAAGGCGAATTATTGGTCAGACCAGATCAAGGAACGTTCGGTCGATAATTTAAAAACTTTCAAATTTGGAAACCGAAGATTGGAATTATTTAATGCCCGAAGCACAAACCGTTCGAATAGACGACATTACCTTACAACTGGGCCGCCCCATAGACAGCGATCAAACATGGATTGGTCAAACCGACGTCTTGTACCAACTCTTGGCGTGTTGGTTGGTTGTCCATGAAGCAGATCGGCCTCTTGCACCGCGCTTAATCGGCCCGCCCGGCATTGGTAAAACCACCCTTGCAATGGCCGCAGCCAAAGAACGCGAACAGCCCCTTTATATCTACCAATGCACCAGCGACACACGCCCCGAAGATCTGCTCATTACACCCGTACTGGCAGAGTCAGGTAAAATCGCCTATCATGCCTCACCCCTCGTCACAGCCATGCTCACAGGCGGCATTTGCATCTTAGACGAAGGCAACCGCATGAACGAAAAGAGCTGGGCATCCCTCGCCCCCTTGCTCGACCATCGGCGCTATGTCGAATCCATTGTCGCAGGCATCACCATTCCAGCACACAACGACTTTCGCTGTTGTGTCACCATGAACGACGACGAATCGACCTACGAAATTCCCGACTATATTCTCTCTCGTTTACAACCCACTTTACAAATTAGCTTTCCCAACCACCAAGACGAAATGGCCATCTTGCGTTATCATCTGCCCTTTGTTGAAGACGACATGCTCACCCTCACCGTCGAATTTCTCCAACGCGCCCACGACCTCAATCTCGAGTTTTCACCCCGTGATGGCATTCACATTCTCCAATATGCCCTCAAACGCTTGGCTCAAGATCGCGAACACCCGCTTCACAAAGACCAAGCCTGGGCCGAGGCCCTCGAAAAGGTGCTCGGTGAAGAGGCCCTCGATCTTGAACAATTAGCCGAACAACGCCAGCGTGCTTTAGGCGGAGAAATGCCAGGCCTCAACCTTGGCGACTTCTTCTTTGGTGCAGATGATCCTTTAAACCCCGATAAAGAAGAATAAGACGCAATCATATGACCGATATATTCTCCTTAAGCCCCAATATCACACTCTTGCCAGTTCTCCATGGCAGCGGTGATTTTGCACTTGAAGTACGACGTCGGCTTCTCACCAATAGCTATGACTGTCTTGCCGTGCCATTGCCCCCTGCTTTTGAAGACAGCGTTGAACAAGGCATTGCCCATCTGCCCGCCATCACCCTCGCCGCCCAACGCGAAGGTGGTCTCGACGGCGACCCCACGGCTTATACCATCGTTCCAATCGACCCGTGCCAACCTGTCATTTCTGGCATTCGCACCGCCATTGAACAAAACATAGATCGCGCGTATATCGATCTCGAATTACAAACCTTTGAACCCAAAGCGACTGCCTTACCCGATCCTTATGCCCTTAAAGAAGTCTCTCTCGAAAAGTTCTCCACAGCAATCCTAACAGGTTTGCCCAAACCCGATCCAGACAGCCAACAAATGGCCCGCATCCGCTATATGGCCTATCAGCTACATTGTCTTGAACTCGACTATGACCGCATCTGTTGCCTATGCGCAGTTACCGACTGGCCCTGGATACGCGAGGCCTACCAAGATCGCGCACCCTATCTACAACCCGATCCACCCGTTTACCCACCCGATCTCTTTCGAGCCACACAAGAAACGCTCTTCTTTTTACTCGGCGAATTCCCCTTCATCACGCACCTTTACGAGCATCGTCGCGCCGAACTCTTGCCCGATGAAACACTCGCCATTGACGGCATCAAATCACTCTTGATCGAAGCGCGAAATGTCTGGCTCAAAAAACACGATCTCAAACAACATTGGCTCACCCCACAAACCTTTTCGCTCTTGCTCAAATATGTACGCAACCTCACACTCTTAGACCGACGCCTCACACCCGACCTCTACACCCTCGCATTGGCAGCCAAACAAATTGCGGGTGATGAGTTTGCTATCTCCCTACTCGAAACCGCACGCCAATACCCCCCTCAACGCATCCC
>JBLHJX010000326.1:0-5696 GCA_047619225.1 Candidatus Latescibacterota bacterium | reverse complement strand
GCAAGTGGCAGACGGAAGACGGCATTAGGGTTCATCCAGCAATGGCTTTTCGGTTATAATCGAATCGGCGAATCGAAGCATGCAACGACATAGGGTGGTAGGACGGGGTTCGTCTATTCGTTGACGTGCAAACCGAAAATTTATTCTTGGAGGGTTCCTTAATTTACCCTAAGCATTCTGCCAATTGTTCCGTGAGTTGCTGTATATCGTCAGGAGCGGTGATTTTTTTGCCATCTTTTCTAATATAAAATGCATCAACGGCGCGATCGGCTTGTGTGCCGATACGAGCGGTGTAAATATCGAGTCCCAGCTCTGAAAGCGCACGTGTAATGGTATAAAGTAGACCAATGCCATCTGCCGCTGAGATATCGAGAATTGTATAACTTTCAGACGCGTCATTGTCACAGATCACTTGGGTTGGTATTGGAATGGTGGGTTGGCGCTTACGTGCCCACCGTTGTTGGTACCGGGCAAAGAGTTCGTCAATGTGTAAGTTGCCCTGAAAAACTTCGATCAGTGCACGTTGTATCTTGTTCTGTGTGTTTGGGCCAATTTCAGGGTCATTTTCAGGGCCTATCACTTGAAAGATATCAATGACAACCCCATCGCGCCGTGTGTAGGCTTGGGCGCTGAAGATATTGATGTCATTGGTGGCCAATACCCCACATATCTCAGATAGACGGAAGGGTTTGTCGTAGGTGCAAATGATGATTTCAGAAAATAGACCACTGGGTGCTACTAAAATGCCCACCAGTTCTTTGCCCAAACTTTCGATGAGCCGTAAATGCTGGGTTACCTCTTGCGCACTGTTTTGGCTTGGATACCTAGGTGGCATGTTATTGAGATGTTCTGTGAGTTGTTTATATGAAAACTGATCACCTATGTCAGCGATGAGTTCTTGGATATCTTCTCGGGGAGCACTTTCGGTTTGCGCCTCTTTTTGGGTAATGACATCAAATGTTTTTTCGTACAATTCGCGCAAGAGGTAGGCTTTCCAAGCCGTCCAAGCCGTTCGGGTTACGGCAGAGAGATCTGCATAGGTCAAAACATAAAGCATGCGCAACAGATCGGGGTGGTTAAACAGGGATGCAAAATCTGCGATTAGGGCCTGATCTGAGAGGTCGCGACGTTGGGAAATATCAGACATGTTGAGGTGGTATTGAACCAGAAAAACAACGGCTTCTATTTGATCTTGGGGAATATTTAGACGTTCAAGAAAGGTGCGTGTCATGTGGGCACCCGTGGTGCTGTGATCATTGTCACGGGCCGACTTGCCCACATCATGCATCAAGAGCCCCAAATACAACAGGTGTTTGTTTGGGATTTCGTTGAGGACGCGCTTGAGGTGACGCAAGTCATCTGGCAAGGTTGTTGTCCTCGACAAACGTTCGAGGTTTTCAATGGCCACTAAGGTGTGTTCATCTGCGGTATAAATGTGGTATCGGTTATATTGCACCAAACAGGTAAGGCTGCCAAATTCGGGTATGTAGGCCCCCAAAACATCCAATTCGTGCATAATGCGCAAAGTGGTTGCAATACCCGCTTCTGCTTGGCAAATGTTCAGAAAGATACGCGCCGCTTGGGGCGATGTTCTGAATGTGTCGTCAATGAGGGTGAGGTGGTCTTTAACGGCTTGCTGAGCGGTTTCATTTAATGGCACACCAAAGCGTTGGGCATTAAGAAAAAGAGTTAAGAGGCGCATGGCCCTGTCTGTGAAGAATGTGCGTCTTACTTTGGGTAGGCCAATATGTGTGGGGTATAAAATAGCACCGTCATCTAATTCGCGCTTGGTGAGCAGCCCTACTGCTCGGTTGGTAGACGATTGGCCTTTGAGGCGTTCGCAGGTCAGGTCGCTGATGTGTTTGATGCTGCGTGCATGGAGATAATAATCGCGCATAAAATGTTCAACACCTAACCCACCATCTTGGTCTGTGTAGCCTAAATTTTCCGCGACAATGGGTTGAAGGTCATGTTCTAACACATCGAGTGGTTTTTGGGTATGAAAGTGCAGCGCATTCCGAGTGCGCAACAAAAAATCGAGTGCAGCAACATAAAGTTTGTGGTTGCGCCGTGTTAGAATGTGATCTTCTAAAAGTCCCTCGGGCGCTTTCAACCCTCGGCGTGCCTTTAGAAACCAGCCCACGGCATGGGTGTCTCGTAAGCCGCCTGGGCTTTCCTTGATATTGGGTTCTATGAGTTGAACTGAAAACCCCGCACGGCTGTGTCGGCGCATGCGTTCTTCTACTTTGCTGTTGATAAAACCACGGGCTTTACGGCCAAAGAAACGTTTGGCAAGCATGTTTTCTAACTTTTTGGCAAGGTCTTCATTGCCCGCCAAATATCGAGCTTCAAGCATCGACGTGAGTGAATCCGTGTCTTCTTGGGCTGCGACAATGCATTCTGATAGTGTGCGTGTGCTATATCCCACTTCAAAACGTAAGTCCCACAAAGTATGCAAAATTATGCGGGTAATCGGGTCGTTTTCTTGAACTTTCTTTTCAAAAAGGAAAAGCAGATCAATGTCCGATTTTGGGTTGAGGGCACCTCTGCCATAACCCCCTTGTGCTAAGACCGCATAATTTTTTGGGGTCTGTCCCTTTTCAATGACGCCTTCTTGGTAAAGTACGGTAATAAGGGTATCTATGGTTTGGGTGAGTGCCTGAACCGTATGTGTGCCTGATGCGCCTTGACTGTGGGCTTGTTGAATATCTGCGTGTGTGTCGTCCAGATAGGTGCGCAGCAGTTCGAGGCGTTTGTTGGATAGGTTTTTGGGGGCCTGTGATGCGCGCAAGTCGGCCAGTGATGTTTGTAGGTTATTGGCCACCTTTTGAGGTTCCTTTGAAGATGATGTTGTGCGCTTTAAAGATGGTGTCAACATAGTTTAGGCGTAAGTTTTTCTTTACTGTTTTAGGCAAGGCATCTGCTTCTGCTCGATTGGCTTGGGGCAGAATGATTTGGCGAATGTTGGCGCGTTGTGCAGCCAAGAGTTTGTCGCGAATAGCACCCACACCGAGTATTTGTCCGGTGAGCGTGATCTCACCAGTAATGGCAATGTGAGAGGAAATGATTTGGTTGGTGAGATGTGAAATGAGGCTCAGCGATATGGCCAATCCAGCGGAGGGGCCGTCTTTAGGAATTGCGCCCGCGGGAACATGAATGTGAATATCCATATTTTGAAAGCGGTCTTGGTCGATGCCAAGGGCCTCGCTATTTGTTCGAATATAACTGACAGCTGTTTGTGCAGATTCTTTAATGATGTCTCCCAGGTAGCCGGTGAGTATTAAGGCGCCCGTTCCTGACATAGTGGACGCTTCAACTGCGAAATGCTGACCGCCAAGAGGGGTTGCTGCTAAGCCTGTGACAATACCGGGTATGGTGGATGAAGGTTTTGGAATGGCAACAGACGGTGGTATGCCCAGATACGTGATGAGGTCGTCTGCTTGAATTATGGGAGCCACCTTTGTGCCTTCTGCAACAAGCCGTGCCACGCGGCGGCATAAAACGCCCACGAGGCGCTCGAGTTGGCGCAGTCCGGGTTCTTGTGTGTAATTTCTTATAAGGTCATATACCACTTTGCTTGGGAGTTTTATGTGGTGGGATAAGAGGCCGTGGGCCGCGCGTTGTCGGGGCAAAATATGGCTGCGCACAATCGTGGCTTTTTCGCTGTCAAGATATCCCGATAGGGTTATGATTTCAAGCCGGTCACGCAATGCATCGGGTATATTTTGCGTGATATTGGCTGTGGTAATAAATAAAACTTGTGATAAATCGAATGGCAGGTTGAGATAGTGGTCGGTAAAGGCCTGATTTTGAGTGGGGTCGAGAATTTCTAAGAGCACCCCAGCAGGGTCACCCGCGCCCTGAATACCCAGTTTGTCTATTTCATCTAATAAGATCACAGGGTCATTGGCATTGGCCCGGCGTAAGCTTTGAATGATACGGCCGGGCAAGGCGCCCACATAAGTGCGCCGGTGCCCTCGCAGTTCGGCCTCATCGCGTAGACCACCCAAGGCCACGCGTACAAAGGGACGATTTAGAGCGTGTGCAATGGCTTGTCCAAGTGATGTTTTGCCAACACCTGGAGGGCCAACCAAACACAAGATCGTGCTGGGGTTTTTGCCCGTGAGTTTGCGAACCGACAGGTCGTCGAGAATGCGTTCTTTGACTTGGTCTAAACCTTTGTGGTAGCGATCCAAGATACTTTTTGCATGATTCAAGTCTATGGGAGCTGGTGTTTGGCGTGTCCAAGGCAAACCGAGGACCCAATCTAAATAGGTATGGCTGGCGGTGTATTCGGGCGTCGTAAAAGACATGCGACTGAGTCGGTCTATTTCTTTGTCTGACTCCGTATGTGCCTCGGGTGGCAGGTTGTTTTGCGCGAGGCGGGTTTTGAGCGATTCAATTTCGATAGATCGCGTATCGTTTTCCCCAAGTTCTTGTTGGAGGGCTTTGATTTGTTCGCGAATGAGGTGCTCTCGCCGACTGTGATCAAGTTCAGATTGTATTTGAGACCGAACCCGCAAGCCCAATTCGAGTACATCCAATTCTTGAGACATGAGGTGCGCCAAGCGCTGCAGGCGAGCCATTGGATCGTAATCATCCAACAAAGCTTGCTTTGCCGCCAAGTCAATGTTGAGGTGAAAAGCGATAAAGTCTGAGAGGTGGTCTGGGGCGTGGATATTGAGGGCTGCTATTTGAAGTTCATCTGGCAAATGGGGTGTGAGGGAGAGAATTTGTTGAAATTGTGCCGATACACCCGATACTAAGGCTTGTAGTTTTTGCGACTTGTGCGTGGGGGGTAAAATGATGTTTGGGGAAATCTCTAGGCCATTATCTTTTTCGATGATATCGGTAATGGCAATCCGACACAGACCTTGTACTAAAAAACGAATGCTGCCATCAGGCAAGTGCCACATGCGTTGAATAGTGGCTGCTGTGCCTGTATGATAAAGATCGTTGGCATGGGGCGTGTTCGTAGGCTGTCGCAGCGTGACCAATGCAATGGGACTATTGGTTTTGAGTGCCCGAGAGACCAACTGGATGGTTTGGGGGCGTGTACTGGATAATTGGGCAGGCACCGCCGGATAGACCACGGTGTCACGCAGCGGAAAGACGGCTAAGCGAGGTGGTAGATCTGGGTGTTGGGGCGTGTTGGTTTGGGTTGGCATGGTTTTTATGTCTACGGGTGAGTGATTTGTTAAGAACCCCTAACAATAATGATCACGGGTTTAGAACGATGATTGGTTGGTCTCACGCGCACAGGCGCAGCAAATTTGAGATACTTTTTTATTCGATGGGAATGCCTTTTGGAATAATGACCACACCATTAGGGGTCATTGAAAAACGTTTTTGATCCAAAGTGGCATCTACACCTATTTGGGTGTTGGATGGAATGTGCACACCCTCATCAACTATGGCTTTATGTAGACGTACATTTTTGCCAATGTGCACGCCTTCCATAAGCACTGAGTCAGAAACTTCAGAGCCTGGGCCAATGTGTACGCCAGGAGATAATATAGAACGCTCAACTCGTGCATCTTCAACGATACATCCTTGGGCAACGACCACCCGAGATCGACCTTCTTGGCAAATATGTAGGCGCGATGGGGGATAGGTTGGGGTATGGGTACGAATAGGCCAGGTTGGGTCATATAAGTTGAAGTCGGGTGTGGCCGAGACAAGATCTATGTTGGCTT
>JBLHJX010000325.1:0-5752 GCA_047619225.1 Candidatus Latescibacterota bacterium | reverse complement strand
GTTCTGTACAAAAGTTCGCCCGTCCTTTGCTCAATCATGGCATCAAAGTATGCAGCGCCTGGCGCGCCAATGCTGTGCCTGTAGCCGAATATACCCTTGCGCAAATCCTACTCGCCAACAAAGGGTATTACCGCAACATCCGCGACTGCCAAACGCGTGAAGGCCGCACCAGCAATCCATTTAAAGGACGTGGCAACTTCGGTGCAACCATCGCCCTTCTGGGTGCCGGAGCCATCGGTTCTATCCTCATCAACTTACTCAAACCGTTTCACCTCAATATCATCACCTTCGATCCCTTTTTACCTGATGAACGTGCCCAAGAACTCGGCATAAAAAAGGTCTCACTCGAAGATGCCTTTCGCCAAGGAGACATCATCTCAAATCACCTGGCCAACAACGAACAAACCAAAGGGATGCTCCACAGCGCCCACTTCTCGCAGATGCAAGACCACACCACCTTCATCAACACAGGTCGAGGCGCGACCATCGTTGAAGCCGACCTCATTGCCGAATTACAGAAACGCCCCACCCTCACCGCACTCTTAGACGTCACACTCCCCGAACCCCCTGAAGCCAATTCACCCTTCTACACATTGCCCAATGTCTACCTCACATCACACATCGCAGGGTCACTCAACGACGAAGTCGTTCGCATGGCCGACTATATGATTGAAGAATTTCAACGCTACGAAAACGAAGAGTCTCTCATGCATGAAGTCACCCTCGAAATCATAGATACAATGGCATAACAAATTCGTCACAAGTCACAAGTCACCCATCCAACGCAGATCCATATCGTCTGTGGATGATCTTGGTCTTGACCTGAGATTTGTAGACTTGTGACATATAAATCTAAAAAACCAAGGAGTAACCATGAAAATCTGCATCGCCGGTGAAGGCGCAATGGGCCTAAACCATACCCGCACCCTCAAACAATTTGGCGACGTTGAAATTGCCAGTCTTGCCTGCGGCGTAGAAGCCGATGGTGCCGCCTTTGCCAAAGAATGGAATATCCCACACTATTCTACAAACCTTGAAGAATGCCTTTCTCAAGATGGTGTCGAAGCAGTGATACTCACCACACCCAATCAAATTCACGCCTCACAAGCCATCACCGCACTCGAAATGGGCAAACACGTCCTTGTTGAAATCCCCATGGGGCTGTCACTTGAAGAGTCGCAACACCTTGTGGAAGTCGAAGAAAAAACAGGTCTTGTCTGCATGGTCTGTCACACCAATCGTTACGGCACAGCCCAACGCGAAATCGTCCGCCGTGTTCATGAGGGTGAATTTCACCCCCACCACATTGTGCAACAAACCTATTTTATGCGCCGCAGCAACACCAACATGTACGGCAAAGCGCGTTCCTGGACAGACGAACTCCTCTGGCATCAAGCCTGTCACATGGTCGACTTCATGTACTGGCTCTTTGACGAACCCAATGTGGATGCCTGGGCACAAGCTGGCCCCAACCACAGCACGCTCAATATCCCCATGGACATCACCATCGGTCTGCGATCCAGCAATGGCATTCTCGTCACCTCGGCCAACTCCTTCAACAACCACGGCCCCATCACAGCAACCTATCGTTTCATCGGCGAAGAAGCCACCTACCTGTTCGAAAAAGGCAAACTCACCGACACCGAAGGCAACGAAGTTCAACTCGAAGGCCCATCGGGTATCGAAGTGCAAGACCGCGAATTCATCAACGCCATCACACAAGGCCGCAAACCCTTCACCAGTTGTGCAACCTGTTTGCCCACAATGTCCATTCTTGACCAACTACAAAAATCAATGGATAAAAAATCTGTATAAACACCTATCACGAACAAGAGCCTCTCCTGTTTACAGGAGAGGCTCTTAGATTCAAAAGTCAGCTTAACAATTAACTCGTTGCAATCTTCAATGCTTGCTCAATATCGGCAACAATGTCGTCAATGTGTTCAATACCCACACACAGTCGAATCATGTCTTGGCTTACCCCTGCCTTAACAAGCTCGGCATCTGTCAATTGACGATGGGTTGTCGATGCTGGATGTGCAGCCAATGATTTGGCATCCCCAATATTTACAAGGCGCTTGAACAGTTGAAGAGAATCGTAGAATTTCACAGCGGCATCAAAACCACCTTTGATACCAAAGGTCAGCAGGGCCGACGGTTTGCCGTTGGTATACTTTTGCGCCAATTCATAATATGGCGAATCGGGTAGACCCGCAAATTTCACCCACGAAACACTCTCGTGATCTTTGAGATAATTTGCAACAGCAATCGCATTGTCGCAATGGCGCTCCATTCTGAGAGGCAGTGTTTCGATGCCCTGCAGAATCAAGAAAGCATTAAAAGGGCTTATACAAGCGCCTGTATTACGCAAAGGTACCGTTCGAGCCCGGCCAATAAAGGCTGCAGGGCCCAACGCCTCGGTATAAACCACCCCGTGATACGAAGGCTCGGGCGTGTTCAACATCGGAAAACGATCTGCATGCTCAGCCCACGGGAATTTCCCAGAATCAACAATGATACCGCCCAATGAATTTCCGTGCCCGCCCATGTATTTGGTGAGCGAATGCACAACGATAGTGGCACCATAATCAATCGGGCGAACCAAAAGAGGCGCCACTGTATTGTCCACAATAACAGGAACACCGTGTTTGTTTGCCATTTTGCAAATCGCTTCTAAGTCGACAATATTACCTGCAGGGTTGCCAATGGTTTCACAAAAGATCGCAGCAGTCTTATCATCAATGAGCGCTTCCAATTTCTCTGGGCTATCGTCTTCAGCAAATCGAACATCGATACCCTGTTTGGGTAACATGTGCGCAAACAAGGTATAGGTGCCGCCATAAAGTAGGGGCACCGATACAATGTTGCTTCCCATTTCAGCAATGGTTAAAATAGAATAATTGATCGCCGCACTGCCCGAACTCACTGCCAGTCCTGCAATGCCACCTTCCAATTCGGCCACGCGTTTTTCCAATACATCGGAGGTGGGGTTCATAATGCGGGTATAAATATTACCGGGCACGGCCAAATTGAACAGGTCAGCACCATGTTGCGCATTATCAAATTCATAAGCAACAGTCTGGTAAATTGGCACAGCAACCGCATGGGTCGTTGGGTCCGTTTCATATCCAGCATGAATTGCGATTGTTTCAGGTTTCATACGTGTTTATCCTCCTAAATTATAATGAAAATACACGAAATGGAATGCTATGTATTTGGAGACTGTTTTGATGTATCAAAAAGACTGGGTCGATTATAATCGGCCTTCTGATAAACCAACCCAAGCCAATTGTTAAAGATCGCTTTGCCAGTATCCCCCCACGTATTGTCCAGATGAGGTTCTATTTGTTCTTCTGGAAAAGGCGGGATCGGCGTACGTTGTTGTTGTGCCTTACGAACAACCTGCTCATATGCATCGACAATGTCAGTCACGTCGCCAAAAAAATAACGTTCGGGATGTGGCGGATAATCTTGGCGTTCACCCTGGATATATCGATTTACTTCTCGTTTATACTCCTTAAGCAAACTGTTCCAGTCATACTCTGGGTGCCCCTGAAAATACACAATACTAAATTGATCAGCACTCACTGCCATGTGCATCTCACCCGCATCACTCTCAATCAAAACCGTAACCCCAGCAGCCTCCAATGCCGCCACAGGAATTGTATTGTGTCGGGAATGAGGGATATCAAAACGCGTGTTAATCCCTCGAAGCAAGGGGTGCTTTTGCTGAACAATGCGATGAGGATAGACCCCCCAAAGCTTTTGGGACATCAAACGACGGTCTATTTGATACAATTGTTTCACCAACGCATGGGTCGAAAGACATGAACAAAGAATAGAAACAACATTTTCTCTTGCCCATCCCACCACATCTTTAAGCGGCTCCCAAAAGGGCTCTTGCTCCAATGTCGGGTTGGCAACATTGGCTCCAGTAACAATCAATGCATCAAGACCCATTTTTTGTAAATCTTCAAATGTATAATAATAACGATCAATATAGGCTTGTGTGTCACCATCTCTGGGCAGCCCCGGAACCGTAAATGGATAAACGAAAAATTGTGCAATTTGATTACAACTTCCAATCAAACGCAAAAATTGCCGTTCGGTGGCCCGCAACGCCGCATCCGGCATCATATTGAGAAAACCAATGTGCAACTCTCGGATGTCCTGATGAAGCGCATTGTCTAATGTCAGAACATCCTCTCCGCTTGCGCGCAAATCTTCAAAGGACGGAAGAGAAGTATGAGCAACCAGTGGCATAGGAATGTCTTCTTTCTATTTGATTGAAATATGCAGAAAACACAATATGAATAGGAGGTCTCATATTACAAGAGAAAGCACAAAAGATCAAGTCTTTATCACTCCAAAAAGAACAGAACGATACTCGCGCGGGGCTGGCTAGTGTTACCCTAATTTGAACCGTGCCAAAACGCCCAAATAGAAACAATCCTATACAGGAGTGCCTCATGCAATCACCCACACCCTATCAGCCCTTGCCATTCCGTGCCAAACGCGAAGCAAGCTGGTCGCGCGATGGTTATAATCGTGACTGGTTAATCATTCCACCAGGCGAAACAGGTGAACTTGCCAACATTCAAGGCGCAGGCATCATCACCCACCTTTGGTTCGCCATCGACAACAACTTCAAAGTCACCGACCCACTCTTTCCACGCAAAGCTGTGCTTCAAATGTTCTGGGATGATGTGGATTTTCCAAGTGTGAATGTACCCGTTGGCGACTTCTTTGGTATCGGACACGGGCGCGTCAACAATTATACATCTGCTCTTTTTGACATGTCCATCAATGACGGCCAACAACGCGGGGCTTTCAATTCTTGGGTGCAAATGCCCTTTCACAAAAGCGCGCGATTACAACTTGTCAACGAAAGTGACACCGAAATTCGCATCTTCTATTACGTCGACTACCAACAATGGGACACACTGCCAGAAGACACCTATCATTTTCACGCCAGTTGGCACACCGAAATGCCCTGCACACCCGTCCCCCTCATCGACGGCAAAGAAGGTCCCAACTTAACAGGCGATGAAAACTACATCATTCTCGACACACAAGGCGAAGGCACTTATATTGGCTGCAACTTAAGCATCGACAATCATGCAGGTGGCTGGTGGGGCGAAGGCGACGACATCATCTTCATCGACGGGGAACCCTTTCCCGGTTCTCTACACGGCACCGGCAGCGAAGATTACTTCTGCCACGCATGGTGTATGCAACCCAACTGTTACCCCTATGCTGGCACCTCGCTCTATAACCACGAACACGACAACTGGAACGGTCAATGGACCATGTATCGTCTTCACGTTCTCGATCCCATCCCATTTACAACATCCATCAAAGTCACAATCGAACACGGCCACAACAACCATCGATCAGACGACTTTAGCTCCACGGCCTACTGGTATCAAAAAGGACCATCGCAAGTAACGAAACTGCCTTCCATCGAAAACCGTTTGCCAAGAATATTATAAGGAGTTTGCATTCATGGGAAAATCACCCAAATGGCGTGAAGACGGCGTACGTGTTGTTCACAATAACGAACTCGATGTCAACACGGCGCAAACACCCGGCATGAATCGTGCGGCAGCCATCACCCACGCACGCACAGGTGCCGAAAAACTCTGGGCAGGCACCGTTGTCATTCACCCCAATGCCAAAACCGGAGCGCACCATCATGGCCCCGTTGAAAGCGTCATCTACATCGTCAGTGGCAAAGCACGTATGCGCTGGG
>JBLHJX010000324.1:0-5823 GCA_047619225.1 Candidatus Latescibacterota bacterium | reverse complement strand
GCGGTGTGCGTTTACAACATATTTTTGCAACAGCTTTTGCGCTGCTGCCTATTCTATATTTTATCATCTTCATCATTGGTTATCGCAAAGAGCGTGTGCTCACATTCCTCTTTCCCGCCGATGATGTGCAAGGCACTGGTTATCACGTTGCCCAATCTCTCCTCGCACTGGGCAGTGGTGGCCTTTCTGGCGTCGGTTTAGGCCAAGGCCAACAGAAATACTTCTTTTTGCCCGAACCGCACACCGATTTTGTTTTTAGCATTATTGGTGAAGAACTTGGGTTATTGGGCACCTTGGGTGTCTTGTTGTCCTTTCTCATTTTTGGGCGGTTGGGTTTTCGGATTGCGCGCACCGCACCCGATGCATTTGGTTATATGTTGGCATCGGGTTTGACCAGTCTCATCTTAGTTTATGCATTCATCAACATGGGTGTCACCACCGGGCTGTTGCCTGCCACGGGACTTCCCCTCCCTTTTATCAGTTATGGTGGTTCCTCCCTGCTGTTCACGCTGATGGCCACAGGTATTCTCGTCAGCATTGGTCGGCAAGGTGCACGAAACAAAAGTGCCTTGCCCAACCGCTCCGATATGTCACCCCTTCGCGCCTTCCCCCGGCCTGGGCACACATTCGGTTAACGTAAATACATACAACTTTTCGACGTACGTCTATTGTGACAGATAGAAGAGACGTCTGTTTCTTACTTTGTCTTGTTCCATTCCCCAAAAATACATTTTACATAAATCTGCGGATTGCCTGCATGGTCGAAATCAAGACCGGAACCCGTGTGCATTTTGTTGGCATTGGTGGTGTCGGCATGAGCGCATTGGCCGAACTGCTTCATCAACGTGGTTGTCGTATATCAGGTTCTGACCGACAAGCATCGCCTTTGACAGACAGGCTTAAAACGTTAGGTGTTTCGGTACAAATCGGGCATTCAGCGAACCATATTCAAGGCGCCGACGTACTCATTTATACGTCAGCGGCTGATCCTAAAAATCCCGAACGATATGCTGCAACCCAACAAGGGATGCCCCAAGTTCGTCGAGCAGAACTGCTTGGTTATTTAACCCGTGAACACCCCACCATTTGCATTGCTGGCACACACGGAAAAACCACCACCACCGCAATGGTGGGTGCCATACTTGAAGCGGGTGGACTTGACCCTACGATTCTTGTGGGCGGCATTGTTCAAGGCTTAGAAAACAATCTCAAAATAGGCACCGGTAAATATTGGGTTGTAGAAGCCGACGAATACGACCGAACATTTTTGGCACTCAATCCTACAATTGCAGTGGTCACAACACTCGAAGCCGACCACCTCGATTGTTATAAAGACATCAACGACATTCGCACCGCATTTGAACAGTTCATCAATTCGTTGCCTCCAAGTGGGTGTGCCGTCTTATGTCACGATGAACCCGAAATTTGCACCCTCAACCTCAACACGCAATTTTCGCGCATCACGTACGGGCAAAACGAAGGCAGTCAGCTTCGTTTTGATCATATTGTGCCATCAGGATTTGGCAGCGCATTTACGCTCTTTGACAATCAAAAACAGATCGACACGGTCACCCTTCAGGTGCCTGGCGAGCACAATGTGCGCAATGCGTTGGCCGCCATTGGTGTGGGCCGTTTTCTCAACATCGATTGGCACCACATCAAAACTGGCATCGAATCTTTTCGGGGCGTGCATCGTCGCTTCGATGTTTTGGGCACATTAAACAACATCACCGTTGTAGATGACTATGCCCACCACCCCACAGAAATCCGAGCCACCTTGCAAGCGGCACGCCAAGGATGGTCGGGGCGCATTGTTGCGGCATTTCAACCCCATTTATACACACGCACCCGTGATTTTGGCGATGCATTTGCCAAAGAATTACAAGCCGCCGATCAAATCTATTTGACCGACATTTATCCAGCACGAGAAGAACCCATATCCGGCATAGACGGCGCATTCATAACAAATAAAATACCCAATGCAAACTACGCCCCTACGCTTGAAGCACTAAAAGACGCACTGATCCAAAACCTTCAACCGGGCGATCTACTGGTCGTTATGGGAGCGGGTGACATCGAGAAAGTTCCACATCAAATCTTAAACGAACTTAAAAAAACCAATTGAAGCTTTACATTATGTCCGAACCTCAAAACGACAAACTGATTCGAAAAATAAAAGAAAAATGCCGAGGACAGCTTCGGATCAATGAATCCCTGTCTAAGCACACCACATTTGGATTGGGCGGCCCAGCAGACCTATTCTTTTTGCCTGCCGATCTTGAAGATCTAGCCACTGTCGTGCCGATCTTAAAAGATGCTAATTTGCCCATCTTGCCCTTGGGCGGTGGTACAAACACATTGGTTAGAGACGCTGGTTTTAGAGGCGTCGTTCTTTGCCTTACTGCTGGCGCACACAACATTGCAGTCTCAGAAAATCTTGTCCAAGCCGGTGCAAGCACACAGGTTTTTTCACGACAATGTCAACGCGCAGGCAAAACGGGCTTTGAGTTTGGATGTGGCATTCCCGGCACCATTGGCGGTGCCATTCGCGGCAATGCCGGTGCTTGGGGCGGCGAAACATTTGACAACCTCATATCCATACGCGGCCTCAACCTTAAAACGGGCAATGACGAAGCGTATAAAAAAGCAGACATTACATTTGCTTATCGGCGCACCAGCTTATCACCCGATTTCTTGATTGTGGATGCAACCTTTCAGCTTGACGAAGGCAATCCTGAAACAATTCAAGAAACAATGGCCCAAATGTTATCAGAGCGCAAAACATCACAACCCTTATCCAATCGCAGCCCAGGGTGCATCTTCAAAAACCCACCCGGAACATCTGCTGGATTGCTCATCGATCAAGCCGGATGCAAAGGGCTATCTGTTGGCGCAGTTCAAGTCTCTGACGTTCATGCAAACTTTATGATCAACTTAGGGGGCACCTCAGCAGATGATGTGCTTTCACTCATCGACCAAGTTACCCAACGCGTGCAAAAGGTTCACAACATTACATTAGAACCCGAAGTGCGCATCATTGGCGAATATGGCATAGAAAATAAAACCTTAGAAACCGCATCATAGAAAAGTTCAAGATTCAGATGTTCCCCTTCTCTCCCTCGGAGGTTTTATGGCAAGAAGCAAAACAATTCGCACCTCTTCTTCTGGTCGCATCATTTATCACCGCACAGAAACTGTTGTGGATCAAGGCCCAGACAAACGCCCCAAACAAACACTGCGTATCATCGCTGTTGTTGCCATATTGGGCCTGCTTGTTGTGGGCATTCAAAACGCTTCTTCTGCGCTGGCAGAATCAGACTTCTTCAAAATGTCTCACATCAAAGTAGTGGGCAATCACCTGCTACCCGAACAAGATGTTATCACGTGGTCACAACTTCAGGTGGGCGACAATCTCTTTGACTGTGATTTAGAATCTGTCACAAAACGTATTGAGAACCAACCCATTGTGAAACGGGTATTGCTGCTTCGAGAACCACCCGAAACAGTGGTTATTTCACTTGAAGAAAGACAACCTGTTGCGCTTGTTGCAACAGCCCATGGGCTCCTGGGGTTAGATGCAGATTCTCAGCTCTTTCCCATTCCCAATGTGCAGGTCAATCTGCCTATTATTACCAACCTAAAAATAGTGCAAGATTCAACGGGTATGTTTCACAACAAAATGCTTTCAACTTGGGCTGCATTTTTGACGGATCTCAAAGTAGAAACACCAAACTTTTGGAACGAGATTTCAGAAATTCACGTGACCAACACAAATACAGCAACTGTTTATCTTGTTGGTGACCAGCTCAGGCTTCATATGCATCTGAAAAATCCCAAACAACAGGTGCAAAACTTCCGCGCTTATACACAGACGTCATCCCAAAAAACCGCAGATTTAGCGTATATCGATCTGCGGTTTGAAAACCAAGTGGTCGTCGGTCAGACAATAGCACAAAGGTGACAGCAATGGATGAAAGGAAAGACAATGGTCAAAGGTGAACGAATCGTTGGCCTGGATATTGGCACCACCAAAATTTGTGCCATCGTGGCCGAAATTGAAAGCAGCGGCCAACTCAAAATCATAGGCGTGGGCAGCAGCCCATCTGATGGCCTCAAGCGCGGTGTTGTGGTCAATGTAGAGAAAACAGTACAGTCTATCAAACTGGCAATTGCAGAAGCCGAGCAGATGTCCGGTACGCGTATTGATGCGGTTTATGCAGGCATTGCAGGCGATCACATCCGCAGTGTCAACACCCGAGCCGTTGTGGCCGTATCTGGCCCAGAAAATGAAATTACCAGCAACGATGAAGAACGGGTCATTGAAGCGGCCAAAGCGGTATCCATTCCGCTCGACCGTGAAATTGTACACGTCTTACCTCAGTCTTTTGTCGTAGACGATCAACCCGGCATCAAAGACCCCATTGGTATGTCGGGTGTGCGTCTTGAAGCCGATGTACACATTGTTACAGGTGCCATTACTTCGGCTCAAAACATTTGTAAAAGCATTCGCCGAGCAGGTATCGAAGTCGTCGATCTTGTCTTGGAGCCCATCGCCTCAAGTTATGCCGTGCTCACACCCGATGAAGAAGAAATGGGCGTGGCACTGGTCGATGTAGGGGGGGGCACAAGTGATCTGGCCGTGTTCTACGACGGATCCATTCGGCATACTGCTGTTGTGGGTTTGGGCGGCACCAACGTCACACACGACGTGGCCATTGGTTTGCGCACCCCTGGCAAACAAGCCGAAATGCTCAAGCGCAAATATGGCTGTGCCCTTCGGTCACTTGTTGATCCCGACGAAGTCATTGAAGTACCCGGTGTTGCAGGGCGTCCATCCTTCAATATGCCCCGTGGTGAAATGGCCGCTATTATAGAAGCACGTATGGAAGAAATTTTTACCCTCGTACACCGCGAAATTCGCCGAACAGATTATGCCGATCTCCTTGCAGCTGGTGTGGTCATTACAGGCGGCGGCGCAATGTTAGAAGGCTGTGCAGAGTTGGCCGAAGAAGTTTTTGGAATGCCTGTTACCATTGGTCGTCCACGTGGCATTACAGGTCTTGTTGATTCGGTTAAAGACCCGCTGTATGCCACCGGTGTGGGCCTCGTCTTATTTGGGCTACACCACCGCAACCGTGCACTTATGTCTGATGAAGACGATTTTTTCGACTCAATTCTTGGCCGTATGAAAAAATGGGTTCAAACCTTTTTTTAAGAAAAATGCAAGACGTGAGACATAAGACGCAAGAGGGTAAAAACCCCTTTACCTCTTACCGATTATTCCCGCGACACACAGGAGGCATCTCGTGGTAACTTTTTCAATTGTCGATACAGAAAATCAGGCCAAAATTCGGGTCGTGGGTGTTGGTGGGTCTGGTGGCAACGCCGTCAACCGTATGATTGAAGCCGGCTTGAGAGGCGTTGATTTCATCACCATCAATACCGATGAACAAGACTTAGAACTTTCACAAGCTGCCCAGCGTCTTCAAATTGGCCGCAATGTCACACGGGGTTTGGGTGCCGGAGCCGACCCCGAAGTAGGTGCCAAAGCCATTGAAGAAGATCGCGACCAAGTGGCCGAGATCTTATCAGGTTCAGACATGGTATTTGTAGCCGCAGGTATGGGCGGTGGCACAGGCACAGGTGCAGCACCCATTGTGGCACAAATTGCCCGTGAAGCAGGTGCGCTCACCGTTGGCATTGTAAGCCGACCCTTCACAATGGAAGGCCTGCCACGCAGTCGCAATGCCGATGCAGGCATTGCCGCGCTTAAAGCCGCCGCAGACACCGTCATTATTATTCCCAACCAACGCCTGTTGGCCA
>JBLHJX010000323.1:0-5829 GCA_047619225.1 Candidatus Latescibacterota bacterium | reverse complement strand
ACATCACAGGTGGATACGATTCAGACAGTCTTCGTGTGAGCGTCAGAACGCCCAGTCAGTACAAAGTGGCCTTTCAAGCATCTGCATTTCTAAACGACTTTTATAATTTTAGCCGCCGACATGTCAGCCGAGCTTGGTCGTTCACACTCGATACCACCCTCACACCGTTAGACCGCTGGCGAGTCGAAACCCGACTGCGTCACTCTCGAACCTTCGATCCAAGTAATACGCTCGAAGATCGTATCTGGTTAGGCTCCCTCCGAACTTTCTACCTGTTCTCACCCGACACCTTCCTCAGTGTATTTGTGCAAGGCCGATCGGATCATACCCCATTGGGCACTCAAAAAACCTTTCTCATCAGCAACGTCTTTGGCTGGGAATTCACACGGGGCAGCCGACTGTTTGTCGCCATCAACGACTCGCGCGACGACGGCACAGGAACCTTCCGCCTCAATAACCAGACCCTTATACTCAAACTTGTTCGCTCTATTGACCTATAACATGAAAATACCCAAATGAAAAAACATACCGAAACAACCACATCGCCAGACCACACTTATAACATTCACATGGCCGGTACACTTGACGGCGTCAACACACGAGATCCCGTGGGGTATTCACCCTACAAACAAAGTTATGAACCCAACCATTCGGTGCGTCTCGAAAATGTAGGGGACACCGACGTCGTCAACCCATGGATCATCATCAACAACAGACGCGACTGGCGATCTATCGATCACATCCTCGCAGAAATTATAACGGATAGCATGACCGATGCCGAAAAAGCCCGTGCCATTTGGGAATTTGCCTGCAACCATCGTTATCACTACACCTGTGCCACAGACGAAGTCAAAGACACCGTCAAAATGTTCAACAGTTATGGCTACACCCTCTGCTGGGATGAAGCATTTACCGTGTCAAATCTTTGGCAAGCGGCGGGTCTTAAAATCCGTCGGGGTTACCCACACGGTCATTGCACCACCGAAGTGTACTATGACGGCGCGTATCACCTTTTAGACAGCGATGAACACCTGCTCTATCTCATGCCCGACAACCAAACCATTGCCTCAGAAGAAGACCTCTCACACGATCACGACCTCGTCAAACGCGGTCATCCGTATGGCATCACCTTACAAGAAAGCCGTGAGCGTGAAGAAGGCATGGCATCCGCCTTTTTTCACACGGGCCCAAGAAGTGGTGGACGCCCCCAACTCACATATCACAGCATGGATCTAACCCTACGTCCCAACGAAGCCCTCATTTGGGAATGGGAAGACCGCAACAAATACCACGGATATTGGGATCGACCAACACGTTTGGCCAATGGGCGCATGCAATACACACCCGATCTATTACAATATGAAACTTGGGCAACACAGATTGAGAATTTGCATCTGACTGAACAAGGTTTACAACCCATCCAAGCAGATCAAGATGCCCTTCTCGATTTCACGATTACAAGCCCTTACGTCATCGTGGGTGGCAAACTCAACCTCTCGCTCACGTCCAACACCCATGTATCCGTCGCGCTTTCTCGACACAACAATCCCTATCAAACCATTTGGCATTCTGATACAAATATTAACATCAAAACGTCCATAGACCTCGATCCAAGCTTCCCATCCAGTTCCCCGGCATCATACACCTATCAAGTCCGCATCGCATTAAAAGCCCATGCAAATCCTGCTGTGATCAAACAGATCACCATCGAAACCGACCTTCAAATGGCACCGCTCTCCTTACCCGCACTTGAGCTGGGTGACAACCACATCCATTATACCGCCAACACAGAAGGCGACGTTCAAATCACCCATGCCTTTGAAGAACGCGAATCCAATCGCCCACCCGTACCTCCAACAGAACCCACCTATCCACCCAATGGAGAAACGGTCTTGGGCACACAATTCGCATTCTCTTGGCCCAAAGTCGCTGATGCAACCGATTATCACATTCAAGTAAGTAATCTACCCGATCTCAAATACACGCTCTCACCCGTCTTCAATAAGCTCATTTCCAAAACACCGTCGGCAAACAGTGCCCAATGGCACATTCCCTACGAAGGATTACTCAATCCCAATCAAATCTATTTCTGGCGGGTACGTCCTCGCAATGTGAATGGCCTTTGGGGAAACTGGAGTGCCATCTGGTCCTTCACACCTCAAGCACCCAGTGTGGTCCTCAACGTTGAAGTCCACCCAAACTGGGAAGACCGCACACTCACACTAAATTGGAAAACAAACCCACAAGGCAATGTACCCGATCATTATGAAATTTATGGCAGCAACGAACGTGGTTTCACCGTCAGTCGCGACCCCTATGAGGTCGTGGTAGGAAACAAAGAAACCAAAACTTTCCCCGCCAATCTCATCGCCACCACAGACAAAACCTCCATTCACGTAGCGGGACCTAAAATAGAAAACGGCAACCACGCATTTTATCGCGTCATTGCCGTAGACCAACAAGGCGTTCGTAGTGGTCCTTCTAACATGGCCGAAGCACCGCGTCCTATGATTGTCTCTCAACCACCAGCACAAGCCACCGCAGGCCAAACCTATACCTATCAAATCCAAACCGTCGCATCCATCGGTGACCTGCGCTGCGAAAGCAAAGGCCCTCGGCGATACTTCTCCGCCTTTCGCGATGGCGATCAGTTGCGTTATCTCTTAGACGAAGGCCCCGACTTCATCGAATTGGATGAACAAACAGGTTTGCTCACCGCCACTCCCAAAACCCAAGACATCAGCACACATACTGTAACGCTTCGTGTGCAAAATGGCCAAGGTGGCGTGGACATGCAAGGATTTGATATGCGCGTGACACAGCCCGATATCAAAAGATAAAATTCGCACATTGTTTAATACCCATTTACAACCCACGGGACTCCACAATGCACAGTCCTAAATTAGGTGGCAACGACTTCGATATCCAATACTTTATCGGATTTTGAATAGTGGACATATAAAGAAACAAAAAGTAGCTTAACCGTGTGTCCACTTTTCACATACCACATCATTCTCAATTGTGCGTCATCATCGATCACAAGAATGCGTGGCATGTTTCATTTTCCTTTCGTCGAAGAGCGCGTGCTGCTGCAATCCCCGGACTGTTCTGTTGCTATGCCACCACGGGTAGGGTGAACCAGAAGGTGCTGCCCTGGCCGACCAGGCTGTTTACGCCAATTTCACCGGAATGGGCATCGATCGCCATCTTGCAAAACGCCAGGCCCAATCCCGTGGATAACATCCGCCCTGCCTGTCGGCTTTCCACCTGACCGAATTTCTCGAAGATTCTACTCTGTTCTTCTAGTGGAATACCCGGACCTTCATCATGTATGAAAATGTGTACTTTTCCATCCACCTGCCGAGCATCGACTGTGATGTGGCCCCCTTCCGGCGAAAATGAGATGGCATTGCTGATGATATTGGCCAAGATGCGACGAAATATCTCTCTGTCTGCACGCAAAAAAGGCAGATCATCTGGAATGTCGAAGCGAATGCTTTGCTTGCCATGGGCCAGAAAAGCCTCTGCACCTGCTTCCACATTGGCGCACACGTCTTTGAGGCTTACGTTCTGAAAATCGAGCGGCAATTCTTCCGCTTCTAGTTTGGCCAGATCTAGCATCGCAGTGATCATATCCATCAGTGTCTGTGCGCTGGTATTGATCTGGTGCAAGCTTTTTTGTGCGGATGCTTCCTTGGAGATGAAGTCGTTCATTTGGAGAATCTGCAGATGGCCCATGATGATGCTCAGAGGATTTCGGAAGTCGTGTACGATCATCTGCGTCAGGCTTTCCCGCATCACTTCAAGTCGTTGCAGGTCTCTGTAGCTTTGCCTCAGTTCGTCGTGAAAGGTCTTGATGCGAAGCAGTGATTTGACGCGTGCTCGCAATTCGAAGGCATCCACGGGCTTGGTAATAAAATCGTCTGCCCCCGCTTCAATACCGGAGACTCTGGATGCTCTATCTGATAGCGCAGTGACAAGTATGATGGGAATAAATTGAGTTTCGGGATTGGACTTGAGCCTGGTGCAGACTTCAAAACCCGACATCAAAGGCATCATCACATCCAGCAGAATAATGTCTGGCGGATCGGCAGCAACCTTTGCCAGTGCGCCTTTGCCATCTTGCACGCGGTTCAGATCGTAACCCATTGGAGCAAGGCATCCCTCAAGGACACGGAGATTGCGCAGATCGTCGTCTACCAGCAAAACCTTGGGGCGTGTTAAACTCATGGCGAGGTCTCCTCTCCCAGGAATTTCTTTACCATTGCAATTACCAGTCGAATATCGATGGGCTTTTTAATGTAGCCGTCACATCCTGAAGCGAGTGCCTTTTCTTCCTCTCCGTTCATTGCGAAAGACGAAACCGCAATAATCGGAACATTCATTGTGCTCTCATCGTTTTTCAATAGACGAGCGACTTCGTAGCCGTTCATCTCTGGCATCTGAATATCCAAAAGGATCAGGTTCGGCAGATGCTTCAGAGCCATGTCGAGGCCCGAAGGTCCATCTACAGCTTCGATCGTGCTGTATCCATGAATCATTAGCAGATCTCGTAGCACTTTCAGGTTGATTGGATTATCCTCTACAATCAATACTGTATGGTCCTGCATTGTGTGTGCCCCCTTTCTGATTCTACGATGTCTCGGCTTTATTAAAGAGTAGGAAAAATAAAAGTGACTGGTTACATCGGGTATGCTCTCTGCCCAGATTTTTCCATTGAAGCATGATTTTAATGTTGCTTGGTTCATCATCCACCACAAGAATGGTCTGTTTCATAGTCAGGGGCCCTCAATGCACTTGCTGTCTACCGTGTTCCCCCCCTTTACTATCTTTTTCATTCAAACGGTTTAATTCATCTCCAGTTCCTCCTCTTTTGGTGGGGTGAACGGCAAATTTAAATAGAAACGACTGCCTACCCCCACTTCACTTTCCAACCATATTCGACCACCGTGCTGCTCGACAAACCGCTTGGCCAGTGCCAGGCCCAATCCAGCCCCTTCGAACTTCCGAGTAAGAGCCGATTCAGTTCGCTGAAATTGTTCAAAAATTCTTTCCTGGTCATCCAATGCGATTCCAATTCCATTATCGCTGATGCAAACCTGGATGCCATCCGGCTCTGTATGGGCTTTTATCTCCACTAAGCCACCATCTGGAGTGAATTTCACAGCATTCGACAGCAGGTTCACCAGCGTCTGCTTCACTTTTAGCTCATCTGCCAGAATTACAGGGATATCGTCAGAGATATCCAGAGATAATTCAATACCGTGTCTTGTCGCGCGCTCTCTGACAAATATCAGGCTGGTTTCCAACAGGTTTTGGATGTTTACATCTGAAAGTTCCAGAGGACTGTATCCAGCCTCTACCTTCGAGAGGTCCAGGATGTCATTGATCAATTCCAGGAGGTGCTGACCGCTGTTGTTGATGTCCCGAGTGTACTCTTCTTGCTTTGATGTAAGCTCGCCAAAGAATTTCTCAAGCATGATATCGGACATGGCAATCACCGAGTTAAGGGGAGTGCGCAGTTCGTGGGACATATTTGCCAGGAAGTCACTTTTAGCCTGGTTAGCCTGCCTGAGCTGTAAGTTGGTTTCTTCAAGCTGGGCGGTGCGTTGGGCCACACGCTGCTCGAGTTCTTCGTTTAATTCCTGCAGTTCCTGGTCAGTCTGCATCCGTTGGGTGATGTCCTGTCCCACACCCACCATACCCACCACGTTGCCTAGGGAATCTCGACGCGTGGTGGCATTCAACAACACCTGAACGCGATTGCCACCTTTGGTATACAGTGGAAACTCGAAGTTCTCTGTCTCATCTCCGGACAGGGCTTTGTCC
>JBLHJX010000322.1:0-5916 GCA_047619225.1 Candidatus Latescibacterota bacterium | reverse complement strand
ACGAGGGAGTTGTCAAAGTCGAATGAAGTGGCTGTGAAATCAGAAACAAGTACTGGGGGCGGTGGTATAGGGGGTACGGTTTCTGTGGGTTGAATAATGCCGCCAAACACCACGACACGAACTGTTTGAAGGGGTGCAGATGTGCCGTCGGTAATCTCGATGCCAAGCACTTGATCACCCCCTTGTTGTTCGGTGGGTGTCCAGGTAAGGGAGGCGGTGATTTTTTCGACATTGAGATATCGGGTTACATCTCCGGTGAGTAAGTTTTCGCGGGTGAGGACATTGAGTTGGACACCTTCTAATTCTGCTGCACTGCCAATTAGACGCAGAGAGAGCGTGCGGTTGGGTACGGTGGCTTGGGCCGAAAGTGTGACTTGGAGGCGCTCACCGACGTTAATGGAGTCTGTGCGTGTGCGGGATTCGTCTAATTTGCCATTGACATAAATTGCGAAGTCATCAGAACGGATAGGATCAAATCGTACACTGGGCACAGAAAGAGCGCCATCGCCGGGATTGCGCACAAGGGATGGGATGCCAGATGAGACGACCCAATCGGTTTCGCTGCTGCCTGTTCTGCGGGGTTCCCAAGCAAAGAGATCGCCAGTTGCCTCTTGGAGTTCTTCCCCATTGGTATACCCATCACCATCAGAGTCTTTTTTAGCCAATGTCGCGTTCCAATCTGGGGCACCATTGCCACTTGAAAAACTTTTGCGAACATCTGCGCCAAAAACATTCAGTTCAGCGGGAAAGCCCGGTGGATTGGTGAGATGGCATAATGTGCAGCTGAACCGGTCGCCATTGGGTACTGTAAAACGAAATGAACCAACGGCCCAGGTGTCGGAGATTGAGCTGGCTGATAGGAGAATAATAAGGGACAAGAGACGCATCATAACGGGGAAACTCCTAAACAAGGAAATATGAAAACGATGTTTTTTATGAATGAATCGGGTTAGATACACTGTTCTTATTAAGACGAATTCTAACTGAGAAAGTTTCGATAAGTCTTTTTTTGGGATTGTATTCGCGAAAAAATTAGCGGTTAATGGCTTCAATATCAAGTTGGAAAATGAGTATGGTCGAAATCCACTGTATGGTTGTTGCATATATTTGGAGAATAGATCACGAAAGGTGTTTCCTAAAGTGCTTTTAATGAATAGGATGTTTTAGGGCGGGTAAAGGTTTAAAATTTCAATTCGTGGGTGTGTTGTTGTTTTTGGCACGTGGCGGAAATGCACGGCCTAAAAACTCAGGCGATTTGTGAAGGGCGAGGCGGCACAATGCTTTGAGTGCGCGAATGGCTTGGTTGGTATAGGTTTGGGTGTTGTGTGTTTGTAATTGGTGGAGATAGGCTTTGATGTCTTCTGCTTGTAGGTCGCTTGGCGTCTTTTTAAATGCTTTGAGAAAACGACGGGTATGGAAGGTATAAATTTTGATTGTGTGTGGGCTATAGGCTTCTTGTTGCAGGATATTTGTAAATGTAAAAACAAGGTCGCTCGGTGGGCCGGGTGAAACTCGAATGGCAGGTTGCCAGCCGGCTGGTTTGGTCTTTTTCTTAAAAAGTTGGGGATCAACAATGATTTGGTCGCCCGAAAAAAGAGCCTTGAGGCGTTCAACTGTGCGTGCGGTGCGCGGAATGGCCCAGCAATGAAGGTCTTCTTGCCATTTGCGGCCGGTGATGGTTTTAATTTTGAGCACGCGTTCGGTTGAGTAGGGCAATTCGACAAATATCCAACCCGAAGGGCCTAATTTGATGGTGATGGGGCTTAAGGTGTGTTTTAACATATGCGGTCGGTTGAGGCTGGCATATTCAAGATTGACCCTGCGGATGCCGATTTTAATGTATAAGGGACGTGCGTTTTGAGGAGGTGATTGCTATGTTGGCGTCGACTTCTGCAGCGAATATGACGCTGCCAAATCTGGCTTTTAATCTGATTATGAGAACTGTTCAACAGTCTCCGGCAGTTTCTGCTCGATCTGTAACCAACGAACAGGGAACTCGTGTGTCGACACCACTTGCCAGCTTGCAACCCGTGAATCACGTTGATATAAAGGTTTAACTTTAACGTATATCCCTTTATAAGAAAACGCCCACAGTTTTAGGAATTGTGGGCGTTTTGATTATACGTGTAAAAACCCCATCTGACAAGATGGGGTTTTGTTGTTAGGCTCTTAAATCGAAGTGGGTTTCCATATCTTTTAAGGGGGCAGCTGGCAAGCTGGACGCCAATTGCATACGCGGGGCTCGAAAATCGCGGGACTGGGCCTGAAATTGGGCCACTTGTTCTATTTGGGCTTTGCTGGCGGCGAGGAGCTGAAGACCTGCAGAGCTAAAACCTGCATGACCTCCAACATTGGCAGGGTTCATGTTTAATACCTTGTAAAATATGAGGTTATTTTTTCTTTAGGTCAAGGAAATGGATTCGCTCAAGATTTTAAATTTGAGATTTTGCTGTGGCTTTTGTATTATTATCGTCAGTTGGTGCATTTAAGTGAAGTATTTATTTTGTTTATTTATTCAGTTGCAACCCAAACCGTGTTACAACGTTTAATCAGGTTAGGGATCTTTAAATCTTATAAGGGGTTTTAAATGATGGTTGGTAGACGTTTGATTCAGGGCATATTGGGTTTGGCGATGTGTTTGGTTTTGGTGTCTTGCAACAGTGTTGATCAAGGCGCACCTGTTGTTTTGGGACCTGCTATAAGTGATGGTGTGGGCGGTAGTATTAACAGTGATGTTACGGGCGGCGTAGGACGCATTGCATATATACGCCCAAGCCCAGGTTCGGGTTCTTTTCATATTTATGTGATTCAACCTGATGGTACAAGTGAAGTGAGTGTGAACGAAGATACCGATTTGGCGACGTATTCTGGGACGTCTTGGTCTCCCGATGGCACACAGATCGCCTTTAATTCTGACCGCAGTGGCAATGCCAATCACAATATTTATGTGATGAATCTAGATGGTTCCAATTTGCGTGCTGTTGTGGAAGATTCGGGAGGTGATTTTGCCCCCGCTTGGTCCCCCGATGGCCAGAAAATTCTGTTTCAAGCGTGGCGCGATGATACCACGCGGTGGGACATTTATATTGTCGATATTGATGGGTCTAATGAACAACGGTTGATTGGCACCGAGTTGGACGAACAGTTGCCCTCTTGGTCGCCCGATGGTTCTAAAATTTTGTATCAGGCAGGTCGGGAGGATATTGGCACAGACATTTATTTGGCCAATGCCGATGGATCGGGTGTGGCACGTGTCACTTCGGGCAATGGGCGGGTGCATTCGTCGCCTGCGTGGTCTCCCGATGGTTCTCAAATTGCATTTGAGTCCAATTTGCATCAGGCGGTGATTCAGGGCGTGGTGCCCGTTGCAGAGTTTGAGTTGTATGTGATGAATGCCGATGGCAGCAATGTGAAACGGATGACGTTTGAGGGCACTTCAAATTCGCAAGTAAGGAGGCCAACGTGGTCACCTGATGGCTCTCAGATTGCTTTTGAATTTACGACTGTATTTTCAAACAATTCAGCGCCCTTTACAACACTTGTTGTGTTGCGTGTTGATGGCACAAATTTGTACGGGGTTCCGAATATGCCCAACGGGGGTATTTTTCCGAAATGGTCGCCGGTGCCTTAGAGGCAGAGAAGAATCAAGGGTAAAAGTAAATGCAGGAGCCTCGGAGTGATCCGAGGCTTTTTTGTTGCGTATCAGAAAAGGTGGACGTATTCTGTAAAACCGTCATGTGTATCAATTCTACTTTTGAGCGTGGGAGATTAGAATGGCAGATCGGCCGAATGTCTTGGTGTTTTTTACAGATCAGCAGCGGTGGGATACGTCGGGTTTGCACGGCAATCCAATGGATTTGACACCCAATTTTGATGCAATGGCAAGGCGTGGGACACACGTTGCAAATTCTTTTACGTGTCAGCCCGTGTGTGGACCGGCACGGTCGTGTTTGCAAACGGGGTTGTATGGGACACAGACGGGCAGTTTTAGAAATGGGATTCCGTTGTCAAAAGATTTGAAGACGCTGGCGCATCATTTCAGTGGTGCGGGTTACGACACGGGGTATATTGGCAAGTGGCATTTGGGTACACAAGATCCTGTTCCTGAGGAGGAACGTGGGGGATATGATTATTGGTTGGCGGCCAATGTGTTGGAGTTTTGTTCGGATGCGTACGATACGGTGATGTATAACAATGACAATGAAGCGGTGAAGTTGCCGGGGTATCGGGTTGACGCGCAAACCGACGCGGTGATTCGGTACATTGACGGGCATCAGGAAGATCCGTTTTTCTTGTTTGTGTCGTATTTGGAGCCGCACCATCAAAATCATTTGGACGATTATCCAGCACCAGATGGGTATCGAGAACGCTATACGGGTGGTTGGGTGCCGCCAGATTTGGCAGCTTTGGGTGGCACGGCGCATCAGCACCTGGGTGGGTATTATGGAATGGTGAAGCGGTTGGACGAGGCGTTGGGGCGGGTCATGGACGCGCTTAAGAGTTTGGGGCAGTTGGACAATACGATTATTCTTTTTACGTCGGATCACGGGTGTCATTTTAAGACGCGCAATTCCGAGTACAAACGCTCGTGTCACGACAGCTCGATTCACGTGCCCACGGCTTTTCACGGGCCAGGTTTTCAAGGTGGCGGGCAAATTCAAGAGTTGGTGAGTTTGGTCGATTTGCCGCCCACGTTGTTAGACGCTGCGGGTATTGAGGTGCCCGAGGAGATGTCTGGACGTTCGATTTTACCACTTACGCGGGGTGAGCGAGACGATTGGCCCGAAGAGGTGTTTGTGCAAATTAGTGAAGCACAAGTAGGCCGAGCCGTGCGCACACACCGGTGGAAATATTGTGTGGACGCACCCGATAAAAAGGGCGGGCAAGATCCGGGTTCAGAAAGCTACGTGGAGCAGTATTTATACGATTTGCAGGCCGATCCTTATGAGTTGCGCAATTTGATTGCTTTGGAGTCACACCAAAAGGTGGCCGAGGTCATGCGTGAGCGGTTGATTCGGCGAATGGTTGACGTGGGCGAAGCGGTGCCTGAGATTGTGGTGACGGCGCCTCAAAGAAGTGGGCAGCGAAGGGTGACGGAGGAGGAGGCGCGGGGATAGTTTCGGGTTTTGGAATTGGGTTTAGAGGCATTCAGTTTAAAAAAAATCGAAATTCAGTTCAGTTGAAGAACCGAACGCTCTGCTCGGGGTTAATAGTGCTGGCTCGCAGCGCAGGGTGCTGTCGAGAAGGCTTTGGGCGTTTCAGGTGCTTTCTTCAAGGAAGGTGGCAAGGGCGACGGTAAAGACCGTCGCCCTTTTTTTGAGGTAAGTAGTGAAGCAGAATAACATTCAAGATCAACTTATTGCACAATAAAAACCATCTTCCCCCTTTGAAAAAGGGGGCGCAGGGGGATTCGTCAGCAACAATGCGCTTTCCAGTCAAGCTGACACATCCAGCCGAAAAGGAAATACAGGCACTTGTTTATTTACCGTTGGGGTAAATCCCCGTGCCTGCCCTACTGATTTCCGAGGTGTAATAAAACTATGTTTATGAAAGCATATTATTTCGCAGGTGTCCGATTCCGAACACCACTGTCCCAAAACCGGACACTTTTTAATTTTTTTATTTTTGGGCCAGAACCAGAAATCCGTTGCGTGCAGTTTTTGTTGTGTTTTTGTTGTTTTTGTATAAAATATTGTTATTTATAGTATTTATGTTCGTTGTGTGAATTATTTTTAAGCATTTCTTATATCTAATATCCGTCTTGCTTTTCATTTGGCACACGTGTTGCCGTGTGATAAGGCAACACGTGTTTGAAACCGCCGTGCTTAAAATGGATAAATCCGAAAAACCCATTTAAGGAGCCACACCATGAACACATCCAAAACCATCATTCGCCGCACTGCCGATGTACAAGAC
>JBLHJX010000321.1:0-5931 GCA_047619225.1 Candidatus Latescibacterota bacterium | reverse complement strand
CGATAAACACCGCACCCAATCATCTGATGTATCGGCCCAAAAGCCATTCTCGCCATCATCAACAATTTCGCGATTAATCTCAACGGGGCTGGCCACCACGGGCAAACCCAGTGCCATATATTGAAGCAGTTTATAACCGCCTTTTCCGCGCGTAAAACGATCATCGGGCAAAGGCATCAAACCAATGTCAAACTGACGCAAATGTGCGACTTCTGTGTTCAAATTCCACGCATGAGGGGTCACTGGCAACCCGTCAAACTTAAAATCAGATGCGCCAATCAAACACAGTGTCACGTTAGGATAAAGTCTACCCAGTTCTGCAAGCGGCTCTCGAATTAAATCCAAATAGGCCGTGGTTGTTGGGCTGCCAATCCATCCCAGCACCACCTCATCTTTGACCACCTGTTCAGCCGGGGCATAACGCACCGTGTCAATTGGGCCCGTTATGCGTACCACTTGTGGGCAAAACTGCTGAGCATATTCTGTCGTATAGGCATTTTCAACCACCGCGCACCCCGCCGCTTGTAACATCGCAGGCAACCCGCGCTGTCTGCGACGATGGCGTGCTTGGTTTAACCAACCCGTGCCAACCGTCTCCAACGTAAAAATGGCATCGTCAAAATCAAACAACACTTTATGCCGGTGTCGGCGCAAAAGCTTGGGTATCGGTGATGGAAAAAGCACTTTTTGGATAAACAATGCATCATACTGCTTCGCACGCCAAATACAACTCAAACCGATATACCACGTGCGAAACCAAGCCACCCAATAATACATCAACCGATTTGTCAAACCACCGGCATTTAAACGACGTACCCAAGCATCCGATACAACAACCACAACCTCTGTGGTAATACCTGCCTCACGCAACAATGGCAGATAATCAAACACCCGTGTACGACTGCTGGCAGCCAAATAACCGTATTGTGCCACAAAAAGAACATGCATAAGTCGTTCGAAACCTGTCAAATATAAACAGCGAGTATCAGAAAATCAAGCACTTAGGCGCAGAAACCCAATAGGCACCCTAAGCACAAATACGGCCATAAAGGGCAAATTAATATGAAGTTACCTTATAAAACGGCTTCCATTACATCAATCTATTTCATTCCCAGATCACTTAATAAGGCCAATAAGGTCTGACGCAACCAAACATCCTGCCAATCGACCAAGACATGCACTCCCACCACCAAACCACCGATACGCATCACCTTTTGCCCGCCCCATCGATCCATCAAGTATAAGAAACCCGCCCCAACAAAAACCAGAAAAAAAGCTTCAAGCGGCAGCCGAAAGCGGGTGGCGCCATATAACAAACAAGAAAAAACCAGTACCGATAGGCCCACAAACAAAGTCAAAAACAAATAGTCTCCACGACGCCCATAGTGCCAAATCCCAAGACATCCAACGGGCAATACCAACATCCACCAAAAATTGTAATCGGGCCTAAAAAAGTACCACAGTCGCACAAAACGCTCAACGACCAACCGCAAATAAACTTTCGGATACGTTACAATAAATGTCAACCCTTCCCGCCACCAATAACGGTCTCGGTCCAATTCTGAGGGCATTTCTTCCAAAAAGCGACGCGTTGTGCCCCATCCAATCTCTTTTTTCCAATCCGGATCCAAGGCATTGCTATGGGCCACAATAAACCCGCCTTGGGTAGATACAATAGGCCACGCACCGTGCACATAATAATTGCGTATGGTCCAAGGCAACACCACCAAAATGGCCACCGAACAAACACCAACGATGTGCTTCCAATCTGTATGCCGAATCCACGCACATATCATCCACGCCACTAAAAGCAGCCCACCAATCGGACGCGTCAAAATAGCGCAGCCAATCGCGCCGCCACCCATCAGCCAATATCGTTTGTCCTGCAACAAACAATAGGCCCCAATAACAAGCCAAAAAATGAACCACGTTTCGGTCATAATTTCATTCGAGACCGAAACAAGCGGGCCATACACAACAGCCAACCCGCCACAAAGAGAGGCCATCTTTGCATTTAGCCGTTTTGCGATCCCCACAATGAAACAAGCCGTCAACGCCCCCACGACACACTGAATAACACGAACAACCCATTGCTCATATCCAAAAACACCATAAACACTTGCCAAAAAAAAAGGATAAAAGGGCGCCCGCCACGACTTAAGCTCAAATCCATACCACCAATAAGAAGCCACAAAACCACGGCCAGCGAGCAAATTGTGCGCAATCTCTTCATACTCTGGCGTATCTTGCGGATCACCATCATACCCCAGCATCACCACAAAAAGCCGCACAACCAACGCCAAAACAAAGACCCACCTCAAACTCGCAAACACTTTTTCAATTCTTCTCATTGTCTCTTCAATCAAACCGACACCTCAGCTTTTGACTTCGTCTTTACATCTGCCGTCACTCTTCTTTCTTCTCACGTCTCACGTCTTCCCGTTTCTTAGCGACCATCAAAAAATTCCAAGCATCACTTTCAACCCGATGCACACGATCCAAAAGCAAAGCCCCCAATTGAACCACCAAAAACGCACACCGAACAAAGGGCATCAATATACTGCGATCAAACCGAGCCAAGTAATAACAAAACCGGGCACCCGCCGTCACCCAAAACCCCGCCAACGCTTTTATGGCAACAACTTCCAAACCAGCTTTTTCTGCCAAATACCTCAATCCATAAGGCGTATATCGAAAATAGTCATGTGGCACTTCATGCAATTCCCAAATATGCGGCGCAGTCAAAATCAGATGCCCTTCACAACGAAGCACACGTGCCATCTCTGTCAACGCTTGTTGTGGTTCAGGCACATGTTCCAAAACTTGATTGCTCAAAACCGTGTCAAAAGAACCCTTCCCAAAAGGCAGCGCAAGTACATTTCCCCAAACATCTGCTTTTGCATATCGGCTCCGATCTTGTTCCAAGCCGATATCATGGGATACCTGATTTTCAAAAATCATTTGATAAGGGCGAGTCCCACATCCCGCATCTAAAAGCCGACCCTTTGCATATCCGGCCACATCTATCATCGCTTCTCGCATCAACCGATGGATCAACCAATTCTTTGCAAATATACCCGCCAATCGCCCGTCTACACCATCACCTTCCATGTCTACCCGCGACAAACACGCAGCCATTATCAACGCACCCACAAGCCCTATCGTCAACCCCACCCACCATGGCACCAACGCGTGTGCAACCACGTATCCCAATCCTGCCAGCAATATGCCCATCGTCCAAATGATCCCCACAGCCACAGGCACTGAACGCCCCCATTTTTCCAAGCGGTGTGCCACATGATCTCGGCTGGCTTTTGAAATAGCGCGTCCTTTGGCAAAACGCATCACACTAATAAATGCAGCCTCAAAGGTTGGCACCCCCAATACCACAAATGCGCCCACACCACCAGAGATACCCTGAGAATTTGCAATCGAAACAGCAGCGGCGCTTAACAAAAACCCAAACATCAAACTACCAGCATCCCCCATATACAATCGTGCAGGGTAGACACTGTGAACTAAAAAACCAAGCAATGCGCCCACCACCAAAAGCAACCAATCTCCCCCTCCAATAGCCCACAAACCCAAAGCAGCAATGATCGCACCGCCTGCCGACAAACCATCTGCCATATCAAACACATTAAACGAATGGCACAACCAAATCATCCACCCAATTGTCAATACCCCATCGACCCAAATATTTCCAATAACATCCAAACGAATGCCCAGCCACACAGCCATACCAGCAACCAACACCGTTAGTCCCAACTTAACCCTGGGAGAAAAAGGACGCTGATCATCTACAAAACCAATCAGAGCCATACCCATTGCCCCCACACCAATCCCCATAGGTAATGCCATTGGAGAAAGGAAATAGGCACAAAATAGGGCGGCCAGCATCGCTGGACCGCCATAAGTAGATATAGGTGCATCAGGCTTGCCAAATGTGTCCGTACGCTTTGCAATCCCCCGTGCAAGTGTCGAAAAAACCGCCGCGATAACAGCAGGTGTCAAAACCAAATTAAAAAAAATCAAAACGCAACAGAGCCATTAGGTTGAAAACCCGTCACCGCACCGATCACCTGCTGAACATTGTCTTCTGTCATGCTTGGAAACATGGGCAAAGTCACCAACAAAGGCCACACGGCATCGGTCACAGGCAATTCTCGGCGATACGGTTCATAGACATTGAATAGATGGCAAGGTTTATAATGCACACCTGCATCAATCTCGTTATCTGCCAAATGCGCAATCAACCCATCTCGGTCTGGCACCCGTGCCACGTAAGCATGCATACCACTGCGCACATCTTCTCTTATAACCGGTGCTTGAAACCACTCCAACTCAGCAAATGCATGACCATATTGCAAAAAGATCTCTCGCCGCTGTGCATTTGCCGCCTCTATTTTGCTTAATTGTGCCAAGCCTATCGCAGCATTTAAATCATTCATATAGCACTTATACCCGACTTCATCAATTTCATATTCCCAGCGCTTTTCCAACCCATTCTTGCGAAAACGATCATAAGTGCCTTTCGAAATACCCATCCAGCGCAACCGTTTCACACGTTCGGCAATCTCATCATCGTTCGTCGTCAACATGCCACCATCACAAGTAGACAGATTCTTGCGTGCATCAAAACTAAAGCAGGAGATATGGCTGATACCCCCAATCATTTTGCCTTTATAACGCGCACCCACAGCATGAGCAGCATCTTCAACAACGGGCAATCCATGCTTTTGGGCAATAGCACCAATGGCATCCATATCACACGGGTGGCCCGCAAAGTGAACCACCAAAATCGCTTTGCTTTGCGGCGTAATATTGGCTTCTATCGATTGTGGATCAATATTCAAGGTTTCTGGGTCAATGTCGCAAAACACGGGTGTGGCATCATTTTGCAAAATGGCATGGTTGCTGGCCGCAAAAGTCAAAGACGTGGTGAGCACTTCGCCGCCTTCAACATGCAAGGCTTTTAAACCTAAAAACAAAGCCGCCGAGCACGAGTTCAAAGACACGGCGTGTTTTGCATCTGCATATTCGGCAAATCGCTGCTCAAACGCTTCCACTTTTGTACCAGGTCCAACCCATCCAGACAACAATACCTCACGCACTGCCTCAACTTCTTCCTCCCCAAACCATGGGCGAAAGATGGGAATCATACCGCCTCCTTTGCAACGCCACCCGTCAAAATCATAAAATAGGCCCGTAAACGTGCACGCGCCTCACCCCGACGGTTCGGTTGCAACAAATATACTGCACTCCAAATCACAGAGCGCAGCACCATCTCAATAGGGCGCAAACAAACCAATAACAACGCAGCCCAACGCCCCAAGTGTTTATGAATCAAATAACCATAAGACGCTTCGCTGACCACCAACATCCGCGTCAACGCCTGTTTGGAACTTTCACCACCCAAGTGCGTGCCAGACGCATCGGGTAAATACCACACTTGCCACCCACCATTTTGCACACGAAGCCCAAAGTCGACGTCTTCATAATACATAAAAATGGCTTCATCCAAACCACCCGTGGCCGCAAAAACATCGCGCCGGGCAGCAAAACACGCCCCAGTCACCCAATCTACTTGTTTGGCTGCTTGGGGGCGTGTGCGTCGAAATTTAAACAATGGAAATATCAGATGCAATAAGAATTTACGACAAACTTCGTCAACCAGCCGAGGTGCAAAACCACAAGAGGCCTGCACATCACCCTCGGCATCTCTCAAACGGGGTCCCACGACCCCAGCCTCATCGTGGTCTTCTAAAAATGCCACCAAACGATGCACTGCGTCTAATTCCAACGCCACGTCGGGGTTTAAAGCCACGACAAAAGGCGTTTCCGAAGCCGCAACCCCGCGGTTTATACCACGTCCAAACCCCAAATTTTCGCCCGTCTGCACAATCCTTACCCGACCCTCAAATTCTACCA
>JBLHJX010000320.1:0-5997 GCA_047619225.1 Candidatus Latescibacterota bacterium | reverse complement strand
ACTTTTTATGGTGTGAAGCGTCCCAATGATCGCAATCAAGAGGACCCAGATTGGCTGAAGAAATGCCAGGGGGTGGCGTGGCATGAAGAAGAGCGTTTCCACAGCGATGTTTTTATTGGTGATTCTGCGGTGAGTTGGATTGATAATTATCAGGGTAATAAACCGATTTTTTTGGAGGTGGGACTTACTGGGCCACATGAACCGTGGGATCCGTTGCCACGACATTTGAAAATGTATAAGGGTGTGGAGATGCCACCGAGTGTGACGCGTGAAGGGGAGTTGGATGAGAAACCTCCTCAGCACTTGGCACATTTAGATATGCATGCCACAACCGATCATGAATCACAAATTGATTTGCGCGGGCGGACAGATGAAGAGATTGCCAGTATGAAACGGCATTATTGCGCAAAGATAACAACAGTAGATGAGCAGGTTGGGCGTGTGATGGCGGCTTTGGAGAAGCGCGGGTGGTTGGAGAATTCAATGGTGATTTTCTGTTCAGACCATGGTGAGATGCTGGGCGATCATGGTTTGGCCTATAAGTGGTTGATGTATGACCCGATTGTGCATATTCCGCTGATGATTCGATATCCCAATTCGGTAAAAAAACCGACCGAGACGACCGATTTGGTTTCGCTGATGGATTTGGGGCCTACCATTTTGGAAGCTGCGGGTATTGACGTGCCTACGTATTTGGAGGGGCGATCTTTGATGCCTTATTTGAAGGGTGAAGATGTGCGCCCACGTGAGTTTGTGTTTTGTGAGGACAACTACCAAATTATGATGCGTTCAAAAACCTACAAATTGGTGTACTATATTGGGCAAGAAGAAGGTGAATTGTACGATTTGGAGGCGGACCCTGGTGAGCTGTGGAATTTATGGGACAAAACCGAAGCCGCCTCGGTGAAGTCTGATATGCTGATGCGATTACTGAAATGGATGGCGACCAGCAATTATTACAATGCGGGTTACAAACGCCAACGCAGTCGTCAATATGGTATGCGCTGGCCCACGGAAGGGGATGCGTATTTGCATGGACGGAAGGGCAAGCAGCAACCCCGGTTGGTCGATCTATAGGAGACTAATGATGAGAATCGCAGGACTTTCAGATATCTGCGGTAATTTTCTGAATTTCATGGCGGAGATCGGTTGATGTCAACTCGTGAAGATAAAAGAACCCGTTTGAAAGGATTGGCTATGTCGAATCTACGTTGTGGTGTGATAGGGCTCAACGGCATTGGAGGGCGACACGCTCAGAGTTTGGCGGAGATGGATCGGGTGGACTTGGTTGGGGTTGCTGATTTGCGAGAAGATTTAAGAGATTCGTTTGCAGAGCAATTTGGAGCCACTGGGTTTGCTGATTATCAGGAAATGGTGGCGCAAAGCAATTTGGATGCGGTGGTGATTGGCACGCCGCATTTTTTACACGCGCCTATGGCTTTATTCTGCTTGGAGGCGGGTTTGCATGTGTTTGTCGAAAAGCCAGTTGCGATGGTGGTTTCTGAGGCCGATCAGATTATCGAAACGGCCAAGGAGAAAGATCTGAAACTCGCAGTGGGGCACAATTATCGGACTTTTCCTGGCAATCGGGCGATGAAGAAGTTGATTGATGATGGGGCGTTGGGCAGTATTCATCGGGTGCTTTGGCAGTGGTTGGAGACGCGACCCGAGACGTATTATGACCGAGATGCGTGGCGATGCACTTGGGCGAAGGCAGGGGGCGGGGTGTTGATGAATCAGGTGAGTCACGATATCGATTTGTTGTGCTGGATGTTGGGCGAGCCGGTGGCGGTGTCTGCGATGATTGAAAACTGGGGGCATAAAGCAGAGATTGAAGATGCTGCGATTGCGAATGTGCAGTTTAAGTCGGGTGCGCTGTGTAACTTGCAGTTTAGCATTTGTGATCGACGTTTGAACTATCGGCAGATTTCGGGTGATAAGGGTACGTTGGAATATCGCGATGAAAAGAACGCCAACTCAAATGTGCCCGATACATTTAAGTTGGGGCGATACAGTCAGTCGATGAGAGCGTTTATTTCGGGAAATGATGGGGTTGCAGCTCAAAACACAACCGTGTGGGAAGATGTATCGGTGGATGAATTTCAGGAGGGGCAATCGCTTTTGGAGAGTTTTGTGTCGGCGATTTTAGATGGTGGGGAGCCAATTACAACGGGTGAGTCTGCGCGATGGGCACTGGAAGTGATAAATGGGATGATTTTGTCGGGTATTCGACAAGAGGTGGTGAAGTTGCCCGTGGATCGTGGACGGTATGATGCGTTGATGCTTGAACTAAAAGAAGGGCGTGCGAAAGTTCAGCACGTTAGGTGAATGTCTATTGGGAAATCATATAAACAAAAGCGGTTCCAGGTTATTACTGGAACCGCTTTTGTTTTGCCACTAAGGATTACTCAAAGTCGATGACGAAGGCACCATTTTCGTAGATGAGTTCCCCATCAGCGAAGAGTTGGCCTCCTTCGCGCATGTCGCAAACCATGTCCCAGTGAATTTGGGACTGGTTTAATCCACCACTTTCGGGGTAAGACATGCCTACGGCCATGTGGACGGTGCCTTGGATTTTTTCATCGAAGAGGGTGTTGCGTGTAAATGTTTGAATGCCTGGATTGGTGCCAATGGCAAACTCGCCAAGGACGCGGGCCCCATCATCGCGGTCGAGCATTTCGAGGAGGAAGTCCTCACCCTTGTCGGCCGTAGCTTTGACAATACGGCCTTTTTCGAAAGTGAATTGGATGTTTGTCACTTCGTTACCTTGGTGTACGGCAGGATAAGTGAAGCGGACATGGCCTTCTGTTTTGTTTTCAGCAGGTCCCGTGAAGACCTCGCCGTCTGGGAAGTTTTCATGCCCAGCACAGTTGATCCATTTCCGCCCTTCAACATTGACTGTGAGATTGGTATCGGGTGCAATGAGGTTAATCTCTTTAACCGTGTCGAGATATTCAATCAGCCTGTTTTGGCGATCTTCCATCTGCTGCCAAAAGCCAATCGGATTTTCTCTGTCAGGTAGGCACGCATTGAAAACGAAATTTTCATAGTCTTCCAAAGCCATATCTGCATCTTGGGCATGGGCAGTGGTAGGAAAGAGCGTGACACACCACTTGAACGCCCCTTGAGCGGCTCTTTCAAAAAAGAGATCTTGCAGGGGTTGATTTGCTTTTGAGAGTTTGGACATTTTTTCACGATCAAAGCCTGTGCCTTCTCGTGTATTGAAATCAGATTGAATTACAAGCAGGGCATCGAACTCTTCGGTTATGGTTTTCGAAAAAGGACTGACCCAAGATAATTGTTCTTCACCGGATTCATCCATGAATATTTTTTGTAGGCCAGGTAAGGTGATTTGTGTGACAACATGGGCACCCGCACGGACGGCAGCGCGATAGGCTTCTTTGATGAGTGGTTCAGCCAGACTGCTTCCGCGTATTGCCAACTTATCGCCCGGTTGGATGTTAAGGGAGTAACGGATAAGGACCTCAGCTATCTGTGCTACGCGCCCGTCTGTCATTGGGAGTCCGATGGTAAAAGAGAAAAGAGAACGAGTGGATTATCCGCTTACAACGGATTTGCGACAATCTTCAATTTCGGTATTGAGATTGCCAGACAGATCGTTGTCATCCAAATTGACACGATCCGCTTTCTCCCCAATATGTACACCAATGCGTTGGTTGGTGCTGTTGGTATTACCAATGCGATTGTTGGTGAAGGTCAGGTCATGTGTTTCACCAAGAATGCGTATGCCATAGCCTTCTTCACCATTGCCATTGTCTGTGATTTCGTTGTCGATAAAGGTATTGCGATGGCCTGCCATGGCTTCTGATTCATTGCGAAAAAGGATGCCTTCGCGTTTGTTGCCTATTGCACGGTTATTTCGGAAATGATTGTCCGTGTCTTTGTGACCAATTGAAATACCCGTTTCGCCGTTGCCGATGAGTTGGTTGTTTTCAAAAATACCATGTTTGACACGCCAGCATAAAAAGAGGCCAATGCGCCCATTATCTTCTGAGTGACAATTGCGAATGGTGGGGTGTTGGCTGCCACTTCCGGGGTGAAGTCCCAAATGGGTGTTTCCAATGCAGGTACAGCTTTCAACGGTAACATGCTGGCTTTGCTGAAAGCTGATGCCGTCACCGTGAAAGTCTTTCACTGTGCACTGAGTGAAGGTCGTGTGGTGCCCCCGATAGAGGAAGATACCCGCGCCTCGACATCCATTGAGTAGCGGATTCTTTTCTTTGTTGCCATATACGGCCAAATTTTCAACGCGTGCATTTTCGAGATGATACCCGCTGATGATGGGAAAAGTGGTGGCAGCACGTGCATTGTTGCTGACCATGTAATCACCACCCATTGGCACATTGACGCCAAAGGTATTCTCATCTTGCCAGATAATGGTGCCCACGGCAGTATGGAAGCCGCCGCTTTTGTTGTCGGTAATGCTTACACCAAAGCCGACTTCAAACCCGTCGGGATTTTGAAGGGTGATTTGTTCTTCTCCAAAGTCACCGTCGAGGATCAGCGGACTTTCAACAGCGTCGGCTTTCTGCAAGATTGTGGACTCACCCTGACCACGCACTGTGATATTGCTTCGCAAGTGAAGCGAGTTTTTCATGACATAAGTGCCTGATAGGATTTCAACGGTGCCCCCGCCAAGCGCGGTGATATAATCCACCGCTGCTTGGAGTGCCCGATTGTCGCTGCCAATGATGTCAGCATTTTCAAGCCCGACGGTGATGTGTGGTGTTTTCATAAATTCTCCAATGCTAAAAAAGTCTATGGACAAACAAGGCTGAGTGCCAAGAGCGTAACACAAGGCGCATAAGATCTTTTACGCTCCGCGCTTAGCTCTTCGCGTCTGTTATTTTATGCGGACTTCGCGACCGGTTTCCGCACTTTTGAGGAGTGCTTCCATCATTTGCTGCACTTGCAGTCCGTGGCGAAGCGGGGCATCACTGGTTGTGCCATCGAGAATGCAGTCGATAAAGTGGCCTGCAATGCGATCCCTGGCGACTACTTTTTGTGGAATCCCAACATCCATATCGTTGCGGGCTTTTTTGGATGCCATGAAATCACTCCCGATTTAAAAGTCTTGACCTAAACGCTGAGGCTTTTATCATGCACAAATTGGTAGAAGATACAAAGCGAATTTTAGGGCCGTTGCGAGAATGGATCGGTCATTGAGAAAAATGCTCAGCGAGCCCAAAACTGCAAATTTGAAGTTTGCTTGTTTCTTTTGTGGCTAATTTTGTCAAGATGTAGATTCTGAGAGGAATATGCGGTTTATGGGATATGGAGATTTTAATATCAATCTTCCCGATGGGGAAACTTTTGCACCCGATGACAATCGGGTAAATGAAATCTTGGAGATGTTGGCGCCCGACCGATTTCATTTTGGTGTTCCCTATGAGAATCGCGCAGAATGGGACCGGATCAAAAACAGTTCTTATGGCCAGCGAATATTAACCGAGGCGCGAGGAGCTGCATCCATTACACCCAGGCCGTTTATGACCGATGAAATCTGTCAGTCTTGCTGGGTAAAAGAAAGTCCGGCAGAAATGAATGCCGTTGCGCCGCTGGTGCGTGCCCGAATGGCATTGTTGCCACTTGCCGAATGTGTAGAACCCAACGGGGATTATTTAATCATTATAGAAGAAGACATTCTCGCTGTGTCACAGTTGAAAAGTTGGGTACATCCCGGTAATGATATGGCACAAGATATTTTTTCTGGTAGGACCATTTTTGCCGACCTGGTCACGTTCCACATTGCATCAAAGACTTTCATACTTCGCCGTGGGTGGTGCATTGGTTGAACAATCGGATAGATAGCTCACGGTCTGAACGTACTACCGAACAACCCATTGATTCGTTTGAAAATATACATTTCCAGTTTGCTGATCAGTTGTTGCTTATCCTTTTTCATCAAGTAGATGTCACACGGGCGTTTGAGGGTGATTTTTCAAACGCAGTTCGCGATTGGTTTGACGATGTGCA
>JBLHJX010000319.1:0-6005 GCA_047619225.1 Candidatus Latescibacterota bacterium | reverse complement strand
GCCGAGTTGGCATCACGGGGACGTCCTACGACGGCTTTCTCACCCTCATGGCACTCTTGGAACCACACCCAGCCCTCAAGGCCGCTGTTCCCGTCAACCCCATGGTCGACAGCTGGATCGGCGACGACTTCTACCACAACGGTGCCTTTCGCACCGTCATGCTCGACTACGTCTACCGCCAAACGGCCACGAAGAACGCAGGCCAGAGCATCCCATGGGGCTACCACGACTTCTACACGGCAGTCCTCGAGGGCGGATCAATCGGCGAGTTGGGCCGTCGCTACGGCGCCGACAAGCTGCCAGCCTGGAATCGCCTGATCGATCATCCTGCATACGACGACTATTGGCAAGACCAAGCCGTCGATCGCCTCCTATCAAAAGCGCCAAGCAGAGTCCCTGTCCTCACCGTCCACAGCCTTTTCGATCAAGAGGACATCTACGGTGCCGTTGCCAGCCACGCCGTCTTGGCAAAAAAGGACCGCACGGGGCGCAAGACACACATCGCCATTGGCCCATGGTGTCACGGCCAGTCGTCCGGCGACGGCTCCTCACTGGGTGACCACAAATGGGGTGCCGACACCTCACTGCAGTTCAGGAATGAAATGCTCCACCCCTTCTGGGATCATCACCTAAAGGGTCACAGGCCTGCCGAGCCGCTGCCACCCGTCCTCGCGTTCGAGACCGGCAGCAACCGATGGTCGCGCCCCAGTGCCTGGCCGCCTGAAGACGGGTTGAAGCCAACACAGCTCTACCTGCAACCCGAGGGCAAACTTTCTTTCAAGGCCCCAGTCTCAAAGGGCGAGACCGCTACAGAATATGTCTCCGATCCGGCCAAGCCCGTACCTTATCGCCCGAGGCCCATCGCGGGTGCATTCGGTGGGGGTGGCGGTTGGGCGCGGTGGCTGGTGAACGACCAGCGCCCCTACTCTGACCGTCCCGACGTGCTCACCTTCATCAGCGAACCGCTAAAAGATCCCCTCACAGTGCGTGGTGAGATCACAACCACACTCTTTGCCTCTACAACGGGATCCGATGCAGACTGGGTCGTCAAGCTGATCGACCTCTACCCCAATGAGTTCCCGTCCCAACCCGAGCTTGGCGGTTACCAATTCATGATCTCAGGTGATATCCTCCGAGGGCGCTACCGAGAAAGCTTCAGCGAGGCCAAACCGATCCCAACCGGCGAAGTGCTGCCCTATCGTGTGCCAATGCCCCACGTGAACCACACGTTCCGACCGGGCCATCGCATTGCCGTGCAGATCCAGAGTTCGTGGTTTCCCGTCTACGACCGCAACCCGCAGACCTTCGTCGATAACATCGCCTGGGCCACGCCTGATGCCTACCAGAAAGCGACGCACAAGATTCATCACGCCAGGGGCGCTGCCAGCTTCGTGACATTGCCGGTACAGAAAACAGGTCCGCGATAGGATCCTCCGCGAAAAGCATGAGGAATGATTTCCATTTTGGCCTGTGACTTCCCTATTTGGGCAACAGCTTGTTGGCCAAATTCCCTGGGGACACAATCGTTTAACAAAAAAAGCGCAACAGACTATTCTACAGTCTGTTGCGCTTTCAATTTCATGGTAGCGGCAGAGGGACTTGAACCCCCGACCCATGGATTATGATTCCACTGCTCTACCAGCTGAGCTATGCCGCCACGCTTTAAATCCAAGGTGACCAAAAATACAGGAAAGCCTTTTTTTTGTCAAGATTACAAATCAAAGGTCCGGGTAAACATCATACCCAAGCCTTATACCACGCCTAAGCGAGCTTTTTGCTCTTCCAACATCTTCTGTTGGCGGGCCACACGCTCAGGTGTAATGCGTTCCCGTTCTCGTGTAATCTTAAAATCCAACCGATCCACGCCCAAAGCCCGCAACACGGCCTTTTCCACCAAGCAATAATCTTCAGGGTTTTCTCGGTTAAAATTCATAGGTTCTTCAAATGACACCGCCGGATTGGTGATAAACCGTGCCCGCCCCGATGGATTTCGCGATGCCGAATGCAAGATATAAGGATGCAACAAATACACATCACCCGCTTTTCCCGTCGCCTCTACAAAATTTTCACACTGCTCAATCATGGTTCCAAACACCGCTTCTTTTGGCGTCAATCCATCTGTATAATTCACCAAATACCGCGCAATGGGCCCCACAGAGTCCGCCGCCACAAATGTGCCCCCGCTTTGGGGCAACACATCATCCCATAAAATCACAGTCAGCAAACCCTGCTCTGGGCTGTCGAGAAAATGCCGGAACCAATCGCCATCTTTGTGCCAGCCTTTCACCTGAGGTGAAGGGGGTTCCCAAGGTTGTCCATCGCCCAACTTAAAATTGACAATAAATCCATCACGCCATGTCACAGGTGTCTTGATCCGCTCTGCACCACCCATCAAGTCACAAATCGCGCCCCAAGCCTTGGGTGAAAAATCGGCCACATCCATCTGATTCATATGTGGCATATGCACACGCTCTTCTTCCCAAGTGTTCACATCTTGTGCATCATACCCCAACCGTTCAAACGCAAAATCGAGCCATTCTTGAATATCTGCCTTTTTAAAGCATCCTTCAATTTTCACATAACCTTCAGACTGAAACTGTTCCACCTGTTCATCGGTCAAAACTTGGTAATCGGCCATACGAAAATCCTTTTCGATAAAAATATTGAGAACACAGGTCAAAACGGATTCTATTTCGTTACTTATACATCATTGCCCCATAAATGTATAAACCACCAATCAAAACACATTGCAAATTCTTTTTTTGAACACATTGCTAAAATATAGTCAACCCATCCACACAAATAAAGCACAGATTAACATGCAGTCCACCCGTTTATTTCTCACGTTCACCCACTCATTTCCCGCCTCTAGCTTAATACTTTTTCCGTTTGCCGTTTGCCATCTCACCGTTTTATATCCATTGACAGACCATCCTATACATGGTACATAAGGGGTAGACACAATAGGAGGCAACCCATGAAACGTTTCATTTTCCTACTCACGATCCTTTTTGCCACACAAGGTGTGATAACAGCCGAAGAAGTTTATCTCGCGCCCATCACAGGCACCATCGAACGCGGTGTTGCCGCTTTTGTGACCCGCGTGATGACCGATGCCGAAAACAATGGCGTGGCGGCCGTCATCTTCGAAATTGACACCCCCGGCGGCGCAATAGATGCCGCGCTCACCATTCGCGATGCCATTCTCTATAGCGATGTCAAAACCATCGCCTTCATAAATCCCCGCGCTATATCTGCCGGTGCGCTCATATCACTGGCAACCGATCACATTGTCATGATGGAAGGCGGCACCATTGGCGCAGCCACCGCCGTAGATATGCAAGGCAACAAAGCCAGCGAAAAAGTCATTTCTTATTTCCGCAACGAAATGAAGGCCACCGCCGAAAAAACCGGGCGATCTTCCAAATTGGCCGAAGGCATGGTCGATGAAGATGTTGACATCGAAGGCCTTGCTCCCAAAGGCAAATTGCTCACCCTCACCACCAACGAAGCACTTGAACAAGGCCTTGCCGAACACATCATTACAGAGACCAACAGATCTGAACAACTCGTCTCAGTGCTCAAACACTACAATCTCGAAAACGCCAACATCCTTCGTCAAACCACCAACTGGACAGAAGTTGTAGTGCGTTGGTTAACCTATCCGGCTGTCGCATCCTTGCTCATGTCCCTCGGTTTTTTGGGCCTCATTTTCGAAATCCAAAGCCCCGGTTGGGGTGTGGGCGGCACCTTGGGCCTTATTTGCCTCGGCCTCTTTTTTGGCAGCCACCTCCTGGTTCACCTCGCCGACTGGAGCGAAATCTTGCTCTTCTTCTTCGGTCTCATTTTGGTCTTTGTCGATCTGTTTTTTGTAGCTGGTTTTGGCGTACTTGGCATTCCCGGCGTTGGCCTCATGATGGTCAGCCTCTTTTTAAGCCTCATGGGCCGCACAGAACTCTGGACGTTCGCCTCTGTCAGCGATGCATTAACCCCCTTATTGGCCGCCATGATCCTCACGACCATACTCGCCGTTGTCATGATCCGCATGCTGCCCAAATCATCCTTTTGGGAACGCCTGGTCTTAACCACCGAAGAAAAAGCATCAGACGGCTATCGCACATCACCCTATGAAGACTTTAGAGGCGCAACAGGCATTGCACGCACCGATTTGCGCCCAGGCGGCACCGGCGAGTTTGATGGTCGGCGTGTCAGCGTGGCCACCGAAGGTTCCTTTGTAGAAAAAGACACACCCATCACCGTCATTGGCATTGAAGGTGCTTACGTCATCGTCAGAAAATCAGACGAAATCGAATCTTAAAACTGTGCAGAGCGCAAAGCGCGTAGCGCAGAGTGTTTACCAAACAATTCTACGTCCTTTTATATCCCCTCAGGAGATCACCCAATGGAAGCAGTTTTACTTTTACTCATTATTATTGGTGGTTTTTTATTACTCTCGATCTTTCTCTACTTCATTCCGGTTGGCCTCTGGATCTCGGCCATTGCGTCTCATGTACACATTGGCATTGGTGAACTCGTGGGCATGCGCTTGCGCCGAGTGCCGCCCCGTATCATTCTCGGCTCCCAAATCAATGCCACCAAAGCGGGTTTAATCATTTCCACCGCCTTTCTCGAAGCACACTATTTATCGGGTGGCGATGTGGAAAATGTGGTTAAAGCGCTCATCGTAGCCGACAAAGCAGGCATCAACCTCACACCCGAACGCGCCGCCGCCATTGACCTTGCAGGTCGCAACGTACTCGAAGCGGTGCAAGTAAGCGTGAACCCCAAAGTGATCTCCACACCCATGGTCACTGCCGTGGCCAAAGATGGCATTCAAGTCAAAGCCACATCACGTGTCACCGTCAGAGCAAATATCGAACGCTTAGTGGGTGGCGCAGGCGAAGAAACCATAATAGCCCGTGTGGGCGAAGGCATCGTAACAACAATCGGCTCAGCAGAAACACACAAAGTCGTTTTAGAAAACCCCGACCTCATTTCCAAAACTGTCTTGGCCAAAGGCCTTGATTCTGGCACCGCATTTGAAATCCTCTCCATCGACGTTGCCGATGTGGATGTGGGTGACAACATTGGTGCCAAACTACAAATGGACCAAGCCGAAGCCGACAAAAACATTGCCCAAGCCCGCGCAGAAGAACGCCGCGCCATGGCCGTTGCCCTCGAACAAGAAATGACCGCACGTGTGCAAGAAATGCGTGCCCGCGTTGTCGAAGCCGAAGCCGAAGTACCGCGCGCCATGGCCGAAGCCTTCCGCGCTGGCCACTTAGGTATTATGGACTACTATCGCATGCAAAACATTCAAGCCGACACCAATATGCGGGAAGGCATCGCCGATGAAACCGAAGACGATGACACCAATTAATCAACGCCCATCTTCTCGGTCTTAGACTTATCACACGCAACCCTTGAATGGTTTTATTATGGACTCTCAAATACTCGTTGTCTTATTTTTACTGTTCGGCCTTGCCTCATCGGTGTTCAAGAAGCTGAAGGCACATTACGACCCCGAACCCAATGAATCCAAGCTACAACGCAAACAGCCCTCCCGACAGGTGGGGGCCGATGACCCATTTGAAGAAGACGTTGATCTGTCTGAATGGGAAATCCTCTTAGGTGCCCCGTCGCAAGAAAAAAAACCAGAACCAAAGCCCTCAGTTCAAGAATTTCGCGAAGTGCAAGGCAAACGCCACATTGAAGAATCCAACACAGGTCCCGAATTTCAAGAGGTTCACGGCAAAAGATCTGTTCAAGAAACCAACACAGGCCCCGAATTCCAAAGGGTGAAAACCACTCGCCAAGTAAGTGAATCACACGCCTACGATCAAAATACCCCCACAAACAGACCCCAGCGGTCACAACACATCAAACGGTCAAAAACAAAAACAAGACACAAGAATCGATTGCGTTTTTCGCACAAAAGAATTCGCCAAGCCATTGTTTACAATGAAATTATTGGCCTACCGCGAGCCGAAAATATGCCCTTTTAG
>JBLHJX010000318.1:0-6029 GCA_047619225.1 Candidatus Latescibacterota bacterium | reverse complement strand
CGCGGTTTTAAAGAATTAATTGAAGGCAAACACGACGATTTACCCGAACAAGCCTTTAGAATGGTTGGAACGATTGAGCAAGCCGTTGAAAACGCTCGGAAGATGAATGCCTAAGAGCGTGAAGACATGAGACGTAAAGTCAAAAGCAGGATATTATAAAACTCAGAGTTCATGTATGAAAGCTTAAGGATTTAGAATGGCGACTTTTCAACTTGATATTGTGACACCTGAAAAAACGGTTTATTCTGGTGATGTTGAGCAGGTCCAAGCACCGGGTGTCGATGGTGGTTTTGGTGTGTTGTCACGGCACCAACCGATGTTGGCGGCTTTGGCTATTGGGCTGGTTGCATTTACCCAAGCCGATGGTGTGTCTCAAAAGTTGGCCATTAGTGGTGGTTTTGCCAATGTGGGGCGTGAAGGCATGACAGTTTTGGCTGAAACAGCTGAAACAGCCGAGGAAATTGATATTGCCAGGGCACAGGCGGCACGGGATCGGGCACGCGGTCGGTTGTCGGATCGTGATGGTATTGATTCTGAACGTGCACAGGCCGCTTTGTCACGCTCGCTTTGGCGCTTGCGGGTTTGTGGTAGTGAATAAATAGAATGTAAGCACAGATGGATTCAGATAGACACAGATGAAAGTATTTAAAAAATAAAAAAGCGTTCACATAAAGTGGACGCTTTTTTTATTAATATTCTCGGCATTGGTTGGTGATGGGTAAGCGTCGATCACGGCCAAAGGCGCGCGGCGTGATTTTGACGCCGGGTGGGGCTTGGCGGCGTTTGTATTCATTGATGTCTACGGCGCGAATCACGCGGGTGACGAGGTCTTTGTCGAAGCCTTTTGCGACGATATCTTGCAAGCTGAGGTCGTCTTCAACATAGGCTTTGAGAATAGGGTCGAGCACAGGATAGGGCGGCAAGCTGTCGGTGTCTCTTTGATTGTCGCGTAATTCTGCTGTGGGGGGGCGTTTGATGATGGAGGGCGGGATGACTGGGCCATCAGGTAGACTGTTGCGGTACTCTGAGAGATCATAAACGAGGGTTTTGTAGATGTCTTTGATTACGGCGAACCCACCGGCCATGTCACCATAGAGTGTGGCGTAGCCCATGCTCATCTCGCTTTTGTTGCCGGGGGCAAGTACGAGGGCTCGAAATTTGTTGGCCAATGCCATAAGTAGGGTGCCGCGGATACGGGGTTGGATATTTTCTTCGGCCGTATCGGCGGGTAGGTCTTTGAATTCGTCGGATAAGAGATGAAGGTATTGATCGAAGATGTCTTGTATGCGTAGAGAAAGAATGCGAATGTCGAGATTGCCTGCCATTTGAAGGGCATCGTTGAAGGTGCCTTTGGATGAATATTTGGTGGGCATAGTGACACAGACAACATTTTCTTTGCCGAGGGCGTCGAATGCAATGGCGGTGACAAGGGCCGAATCGATGCCCCCAGACAAGCCGATAAAGACTTTTTCAAAGCCATTTTTGCGCACGTAGTCACGGGTGCCGAGTACAAGTGCATCATAGATGTTGGAAAGGCGTTCTTCTGGGCTGGGAAATTCAGGTTTGGGCGCGGGTGACAATGCGGCTTCGATGGGGTGAACGTCTGGTAATTGAAGGGTTGTTAAGTTCGAGACGCCACGCTTTTCTTTTCGACGACGCGGATCGTGAAGCCGATTGCGAAAGACCGATTCAACGTCGATATCTGCAATGAGCAGATCTTCTTCAAATCGGGGAGATCGGGCAATGACGTGGCCTTCTTGATCGATGACGAGGCTGCCACCATCAAAGATGAGTTCGTCTTGGCCACCCACGAGGTTACAAAAAGCGAGCACGGCACTGTTGTCGGTGGCGCGTGTGGCAATCATTTGTTCACGAAGGAGTTGTTTGCCATCGTAAAAGGGAGAGGATGAGATGTTGATGAGTACTTCGGCATCTCCTGCAAGGGATTGTTGGCGTGCCGGACCGCCTGGATACCAAATGTCTTCGCAGATGGTGACGCCAAAAGTGATATCGTTGAGTTTATAGACATTGGTAGATGTGCCCGACTGGAAATAGCGGTCTTCGTCAAAGACGCCGTAGTTAGGCAAATAGGTTTTGTGATAGATATCGATGAGTTGGCCATTGCATGCAATGGCGGCAGCATTGAAGTTGTCGTCTTGGCGATCGACAAAGCCGACGATGACAGCGATATTGTCGGAGGCTTGGATAATGTCATCTAATACGCGGCGATTGGCCTGCAAAAAGCGGGGTTTGAAGAGCAGGTCTTCGGGGGGATACCCTGTGATGGCTAGCTCTGGAAAGACGACCAGGTGTGTGCCTTTTTCACGTGCGGTTTGAATATGTGATACGATTTTTTCTCGGTTGCCATCCAAATCACCCACAGTAACATTAATTTGGGATAAGGCGATGCGGAGTTGACGGGTCAAGGGAATGCCTCCTACTCGACAAAATTCACAAGAAGACAGCAGGATATAAACAGGGGCTGGAGGTGATGTGATCCTCCAGCCCCGATTGTTTCATTAGGCCGATTTTGACTGCGTGATATAGATCTAAAATTCAGAATAGAAGACGTGTCGGTTGTCTTCTACTGTGGCACTTTCGCGCAGGTCAGAAAACCAAGCGGCAATCACTTCTTGGCGTTTTTGTGAGAGCACTTGTTGGTACAAGGTTACACGCTCTTCAGCCAGCTTTTCTTCTTCAATGGGTGTTTTGCTGAGCACTTGGAGGATGTATGCGCCTCGATCTGTGGTAACGATATCACTGGTTTGGCCCACTGGTTGGCGGAACGCCGTGCCCACAAAGGCATTGCGGCTGCCCACGCTCGGTACAAAACCAACACGTGTAAATGCGTCGGGTTTTTTTACGGTTAGGTTGAAAAACTTGGCAGCTTCTTCGAGTGACTTACCCGTTTTGATATTCCCAAGAACTTCGACCAATCGATCGGAGGCCACTTTTACTTTTTTGCTTTGTTTGAGTTTGCTGGCAATTTGAGTTTCGGCTTCATCTACTGGTTGGGGGCCTTCTGGGCGTGTTTCACGCAGGCCAAAGACATAAATGCCCTGCTCTTTTTCATAGACGTTGGATATATCACCAGGGCTACCTGATAGGAACGTGTTCACGAGGCCCGATGTGCTGTTGCCCAAAAGTGGAAAAAAGCTACCGGCTGTGATAAAGCCTGTATCTTGGTTTTGTAGGCCTGCTTGATTGACCGCTGCATCAAACCCAATTTCTTTTGCTTTTGCTTGAAAGTCTTGGGCGACTACGCGCAAACTGTCGAGGGTGCCGCGCCCGGGTTTTACTTCAATGAGGATGTGGCGTGCATGCACCTGCAAGCTATCGGCAGCACCTTTTGTTTCTTCCACCTTGATGATATGCCAGCCAAATTGTGTTTTAACTGGGGCCGAAATTTGACCTGCTTCTAAAGCGAATGCAGCATCTTCAAAGGGTTTAACCATGCGACCTTTTCCAAAAAAACCTAAGTCACCCCCGCGAGGGCCACTGGGGCCATCGGAGTAGATGCGGGCCAATTCGGCAAAGTCTTCACCCCCTCGGGCTTCTTCGAGTACACGATTAATTTCTTTTTCGATATCGGCTTCATCGCGTGCGGTTGGTGTTTTATTTAAAGAAATAAAGGCCGCAAGGATGGCAGCATCTTGTTTGAAGTCACTTCGATGTTTGTCGTAATAGGCCTGAATTTCTGTATCACCAATTAATGTAAGAGAGTCAGGAATAGACGCAACGTCCATGCCAACATAAGATACGCTCACTTTTTCATTGCGATCGATGTAAGCCTGGCGGATTTCGGCATCGGTGACCTTGACGGAGCCGGCAACGCGCGTTTCAAGTTTGCGAGAGAGCAATTGACGGCGGGCATTGTCTTCGGCAGCCAACACAAATTGTTTCATTTGTGGGTCACTATACGTTCCTGGATTATCGAGGAATTGGTGATATTTGGCCATGTCAAATTTGCTGTCGGTTTGGAAAAATTCTTGGCCTTGGATGAATTCTGCCGGCTGACTGCGATTAAAGTGGTTGATTTCGTTATCTGATACTTGGATTTGATACTTTTCAAGTTGTTGAGCCACCAGTGTTTGGCTAAGGATACGCTCCCATGTTTGACCGATCACTTGACCCAGGTCAGGTTCTTGCTGACCCTTATTTTTTGCCTGCTGAAGATCGAAACGAAGTTCGGCTTCAAAACGTTGATGAGATATTTCCTCCCCATTGATCATTCCGACAGTATCCCCAACTGTTGGTGCCCCACGACCGCTGATATCGGCACCCCAGTCAAAAACCATGAGGCCAACAAAAGCGACAGAAACGATGATCATCATTGCTTTGATGAAGTTGGTGCTGCGCATGTGAGAAAGCATGGAACCTGATCCTCCTAAGATATTGGCAAATCTTAGGCTATAGTGGGTATCATTCCCAAAACCTAAAATTGTAGGATAGCAATTTTTTTAAACGTTTCAAGGCCGTATAATCTACCTGAAGTTCGTATTGCTGGCAAGCATTTTTTGCGCCTAAGTATAGACAGATACAGTTTTTATGGGTTGCTTGACATGGGTGGATAAAAGGCGTATATAATCAGAATCGGCAATGCAAAGTGAAGCTTCCTCTTAGGCCTATAAAGGATTTTATATGAAGCGATGGGTGGTTGGTCATTTGATGATGTTTTTTTGTGTCAGTTTTGCTTGGTGTGAAGATTATCATTGGCCCATGGATGCCGAACCGGCACTGACATCGACATTTGGCGAATATCGGGCAGGGCGCTTACATGCTGCTATCGATTTAAAAACCTGGGGCAAAGAAGGGTTCCCAGTTTTGGCTGTTGCAGATGGATATGTTTGGCGTGTAAGGACATCACCTTGGGGTTATGGACGGGCTGTTTATGTGCAGTTAAAAGATGGCCGATTCGCGGTTTGGGCGCATTTATCTGGATTTTCGGATGTGATTGAGAAATATGTGCAAGAAGAACAAGACCGACGGGGTACATACAGTGTCAATTTGTATTTTCGCCCCGATCAGCTTCCTGTAAAACGGGGTGATGTGGTGGGGTTTTCAGGAAGCACGGGCATTGGTGTGCCGCATTTGCATTTTGAATTGCGCGATGGCGACCATCGCCCACTGAATCCATTAACCCAAGGATTTGATATTGCAGATACAATACCACCCACGCTTTTGGCTGTAGGATTGGTGCCCTTAACCGCGCAATCGGTGGTCAATGGCACACCTAATCCGCAGGCTTTTGGATTGGGGTGGCAGAAAAAAAAGGGAACATTTGTATGTGCCGATACACTGACTATTTGGGGGCAAATAGGGGTCGGGGTGCGTGTTTATGACCGAGCAGATGCCTCGGCCTTGACAAATAAATTGGCACCCTACCGCATACGGTTGGTGGTGGATGAAAAAGAGATTTTTGCAACGGCATTGGATGAGTTTGGATATGGCATGACACACCATGGCGAGTTGGATCGCAATTATATGTTGAGCCAGAGAGGGCTGGGGCGTTTTCACAATTTATATCGTAAGGCCGGAAACTACTTGCCTTTTTATGGTTCGTATCGGGTTGGCGATGGGGTCTTGCACGCAGGTGGAAAAGTAACCCGCACGGGACTTATTTTGTCACTGGGTGTTCATCGGGTGAAGGTGATTGCCGAAGATGTGAAGGGCAATATGAGTGAAGCGGTGGTGATGGTGCGTGTGGCCCACTTGCCAGAGATTCAGACGCTTGATGCTCAATGGTTGGACCGAGCGGTTACCGTGACTGCCAAATTGAATCAGGTTCAGCGTGCACGGTTTGCTTATTCTAAGGATGCTGGGCAAACGTGGAAACCTTTGGGTAAATGGTTGTCTGTTACGGGTGATTTAAAACGGACTTTGAAACGCGTGCCCAATGCCATTTATCGGTTGGATGTTCAAGACGCATTTAAACAAGAGGCCTTTGCGACCTTTGATTCGCCTGCAGAAGAACCACCGATCATGGTGTGTACTACAGAATTCTTTCCCACATTTTCTGTGGTAAAGCT
>JBLHJX010000317.1:0-6082 GCA_047619225.1 Candidatus Latescibacterota bacterium | reverse complement strand
ACAGTACGGCAGATATTCGATATCTTGTAATTCCACAACGCCCAGAGGGCACCGAAGATTTGAGTGAAGACGCGCTGGCCGGTCTTGTGACGCGAGACAGTATGATCGGTGTGGCTTTGGCCCAATCACCACAAGGAGTAACATCATGAATCGTTTGACCAAGTCGATGGAACAGCAATGGATGGACAATGGGTATTTGCATTTGAAGAATGTGATTCCCAAAGATGAGGCTGCTGGGTGTTTGGAGGCGGCCAATGAGGTGATTGCACGATATGAAAAAGATAAACCTCAGGTGCGTGACAAGGGTGTGTATACGATTATTCAGGCATTGGAGCATACGGGTGGGATAGATGGTTTGATGGATCACCCCAATCTATTTGGTATTATTCTCGATTTGATGGGGCCGTATTTGCAAATTATGGGGTCACAGATTTATGTGCGTTACCCTAATGATACGGGTGAAAACTTGTCGGGTTGGCACACCGATGCGGGGCGGTCTTTGGCGCAAATTCGGGTGACACCCGATAGTTTGCCGTTGAATTTTAAGATTCAATTCTTCTTAACAGATATTCCCGAAGAGAATCACGCAAACTTTTGTGTGGTGCCAGGCAGTCACAGACGACCCGTGCCAGAAGGCGGTTTTCCACGGGGGCAAACACCTGCTGGTGCGGTTCAGTTGATTGCCGAGGCCGGGGATTGCGCGATTTTCCCCAATACGCTGTGGCACGCTGTGGCTGCGAATGAGTCAGATGTGGTGCGGCGCAGTGTGACCTTTCGCTACGGTCAGATGTGGTGTCGGGCTTATGATTATGAAAAGTGCCCCGAAGAGGTGCTGGCCCGAATGACACCGCGCCGTCGTCGTTTGATGGGTGATATGGGTGAGAATTATACTGCGACAGATTATTTTAAACCGAACGATCAAATTGAGGTGATTATGGATGGGCTGGATTTTGAGTGTCCGCACGTTTAAGTTTTGGGCAGTGGACAAAAAAGAAGCCCGGTACCATTTTTGGTATCGGGCTTCTTAATTATGTGTGACACTTCCTCCAGCACTCAAGGCAATTGTGTTTTTGTCGCCCGAACATTCCGATTGGAAAAGGCTGCTGGTGCCGTTGCGTTTGGTGCCGACAGATAAAGTTGAATAATTTATTTCGAGTATAGGTTTAAATGTATAAAATAAGACATTTTGAAAAATTATAAAATATGTTTTCTGAAATCAAAATTAGATAGAGATTATATTTTTCGAAGCTCGCTTTTACCGCGGCCTGGAGTATCGCTCGATCTGAACCAGCTTCACCATTATTGTTAAAGCACACCGTTATTTCTATCGGTGTGCTTTTTTATTTGGGACTTTAGTTTTTGTTTTGTAAGAATTTCTCAATGAGGGTTGCTTTGCGTTGGTCGTCACCGAGTGCTGTTAGGATTCTTGCCCCTTGGGTTGGGTCCATATCTGCTAAGAATTCTAAGACGAGGTCGTCGCCGAGGTTGTCCATTATGGCTGCAGCAGCAGCAGGACGCATTCCGTTAAAGAGGGCAACGGTTGCCTCTTTTCGTTTTGCGCGCTGTTCGGCCCCATCAGTGCCTTGTTGACCTTGTTCTTCTTGGAGGGCTTTGAGGTCTTCTTGCAGTTTGGCTGTTTGTTGTTGTAGGTCGGCTGAGTTTTTTTGCAGTTGCGAGATGTCTTGCTCGATTTCATTTTTGTGCTGCGTGAGGGTTTGCACAGCGTCTTGTATTTGGGTGGGTTGTTCAGAGATCTGGGGTGCGTCTGCACCGGGATTTTTGCCAGCGAGGAGGTCTGATACCTCATCTAAGTTGTTCACTGTGCCGGTGGCGAACAGAATAATGAGACCAATGACGGCAAAAGAAACGGTCATTCCAAGGAGAATGAGAAGGAGTGCGACAAGTCGTTTCATAATATTTCTTTGGCCAAAGCAACAGCGCCTAAAAGGACTGAGCGACCTTTGAGTTTGGCTGGGCGAATGTTGAGGTGTGGGCGGTGAATGGGCATGAGAAATTGGTCGGTTTTTTTGCGCAATGGATCGAATAAGACGCGACCTGCTTTGGAGACGCCGCCGCCTACGACGATGACGTTGGGTGCAAAGGCGTTCATTGCCGTTGCCACGCCCATTCCGAGGTAGGTGCAGGTTTCTTCAACGAGTGATTGGGCGAATGGGTCTTTTTGTTTGGCGGCATCAAAGAGTGTTTTGGCAGTGATTGAATTTCCCCCTGCAAGGTGACGAATGGCGCGTCCTTTGCGGGGATGTTTTTTGACGGCCTGTTGGACGCGCTTGCCAATGGCTGTGCCCGAGCAAAGGGCTTCGAGGCAGCCGCGGTTGCCGCAGTCGCAGAGGGGGCCGTTGAGTAAAATGGGACAGTGGCCTAACTCACCTGCATTGCCATTTGATCCGCGATAAATTTGACCGTTGATAATGATGCCGCCGCCAATGCCTGTGCTGATGGTGTAGTAGATGAGGTTGGTGCTGCCTTTGCCCGCGCCAAATGTGAATTCACCGAGTGCGCCCACATTGGCGTCGTTGTCAATAATTGTGGGAATGCCGAGTTCTTGGGTGATGATTCTGGGCAGCGGGCAGTTGTCCCACCCTTTGACGTGGGTGGAGTTGATGATGTGCTGGGTATCGAAGTTTACCGGGCCACCAAAGCCGATGCCACAGGCCACGACGGGTTGGGGTGATTGGTGTATGAGTGCGCGACTTTCTGACACAATTTGATCGATCATCCACTGCGCACCTCCTGTGCGGTCTGTACTGCGTTGGAGGTGTTTGACGATTTCCCCTTTTTCTGTAGCCAGCATCAATCCAAACTGGGTGCCGCCAATGTCAATTGCGAGTCTCATGATTAAATAACAGACATCAAAAGCCAAATGATCACCATGGCCGCCAATGGTGACAAGTCAATGCCGCCCATGTCGGGCAAGATTTGGCGCAATGGGGCAAGCACGGGTTCGGTGATTTTCATGATGAATTGGACGGGTGGACTATATGGATTGGGATTAAACCACGAGAGGACTGCACGAATGATAATGATGTAGCCATAAAGAGAGAGTAAGGTGTGCAGCAAGCGCATTGAGAATTCCTTTCAGATGGGTGAACACAACGTGTGTGCGTAAAGTACTGGTTTATAGAAGAAAAGCAATAGGATTTCGGTGGGTTGAACAGATTGTGTGTATGAGATGATGGAATGGAACAAAGTGTTTCAATTGTAGAGGTCGAAATGTGGCGCGTTTTGGCTTAAACCCGTGAAATAGTGCGGTAAACTGCCCCGTGACTGATTGGCAGGGCGTTTGCAAGGTTGTGGGGTGAATTCGCCAATTTGCTTAACCTCGTCAAGGTCCTATTTATGAACGCACGCACACTGCCCATTGGTCACCCCCCCATTATTGGGTATTTACACCACGCTTTTCCATTGGCTATTGTGAGCCAAGACGAGAGGTATTTGCCTTGGTTTCACAGCCAGTACATTCAGGTGCATTGCCCTGCCAATTTGGCCGCTGGCCCTGATCCGGCGCGCAAACGAAAGTTCAATTTTTATCGTCCGCCAAGACATGATGACGCACCGGCATTTGGGTTGTTGGTGAGTCGATTGAATCGCAATGTCGTGTTGGCTGATGGAGAGGTTATGGGTTTAATTCGACGTGCCATTTTGTCTGGGCGTTATGTACAAGTGTGTGTTGATGAGTTTGAGATTCCAGGTAAGAAGGCGTTTCACAAAAGGCATTTGTTGCACGAGCTTTTCATTTATGGGTTTGATGATTATGGTCTGTGTGTGGAGACGTTGGGGTTTCAGGAAACTGGTGATTTTGCATCTGCGAGGGTTGCCTATGATGATTTGCAACGGGCCTTTGACGCGGGTGCAACAAATAACGCATATGACCCAGAGGGTCTTCGCCTTTTTTCTATGGACGAAAAAACGTCCTACCGTTTTGATATACGCGCTGTTTTGGAAGGGCTTGAAGATTATGTGAGTTCGAGAAATACATCTGAGCGATTTCGGATGTTGTCTGAGCCTATTGATGGGGTGTTTGGTTTGGCGACCTATCGGTGTTTGATCGAAGCTTGCGCACAGTTATTTTCACATCCCCAATGGTTTGATATTCGTCCGTTGCATATTTTGTGGGAACACAAGGTGTGTATGTTGCGGCGGATTCGCTATTTGGAGCGTGAGGGATATTTGAATCCTTCAGATGGTTTTGGAGATTTGTATGCTTCGGTTGAGACCGATACACGCACTTTGAGAATGATGATGCTTAAGTTGCGCGCTTCACGTGATACGGCGACTTTAGGGCGCATTATTCAGCGGCTTGAACAATTGGCCAGGGATGAAGGCCGCATTTTGACGTGTTTACTGGAAACGTTGCGGGTGATGCCTTATGTTAAACTGAAAGAGACATTGACGGTGTGAGTCTTGCTCCTTGACGCTCCAAAAATAGTTGGGTATTTTTGTGGTGGGTAGTCGTGCGGTGCGTCTTTATTACCTTCCCTCCCGATAAAGAATGCACGTGTCACTGACTACCTACTTTTTTGTTGACAGGCGAACTTATGAATACTATTATAAGTTTTGTTCTTAGGAACGATGTGCCTTCGAGGGCTCGGGAGGGAGCCTTCGAGGGCGTTTTTTTATGCGTATAAGTGAACGTATTTTTGGCTAAGGGTATGACTTTGAATCGGTTATATGCGCTTGTTATTGTCGCTGTGGTGCTTGTGCTTTATGCACGCGTGGTCACACATGAGCACGTTTTAGACGACCGGGCGTTGATTCCAAATCAGCCTGTGTTGCAAACACCGTTTGATGTGGGGCAGGTGTTGTTGGGGCGCTATTGGGGCGCGCTGCGTACGCAAGATACATTGTATCGTCCGTTTACAATTTGGACATTGGCTTTAGATCATTGGGTGAATAGGTTGGTGGGGTTGCCCGGTGAACATCCGGCCGTGTATCGGGTGACGAATGTGTTGTTGCACACGGGTGTCAGTGTACTGGTGTTCGTGTTTGTGCAGTGGTTGGGTTTTGCCAGTGTGGTGGGTTTGTGGGCGGGGTTGTTATTTGGGGTGTTGCCAATTCATACCGAAGCGGTGGCGGTGGCTGTCAATCGGTCTGAACTCTTGGCGCTTGGGTTGGGCTTGGGTTTTTTGATGTGGTATCAAACGCGTTGGATGCTGGCAGCGGGGTGTTTGTTTTTGGCCTTGTTAAGCAAAGAGTCGGCGATTTTGTTTTTGCCGGTGGCGGTGTGGTTTGTGGTGACCGTTCGCAGAGATGCCGGGCGGTTTTTGTTTTGGGGCGCTTATGTGGGTGTTGCTGTGATGTGGTGGATGTTGCGACGTGCGGCGATTGGTGATGGCATGCAAGCGGTGGTGATATTAGACAATCCGTTGGTGATGGCATCGGTGGGCGATCGGTTTTTGACGGCTTTGGCTGTGCAGTGGCACTACCTGTTTTTACAAGGGGTGCCGGTGGGGCTTTCGTCGGATTATTCGTATGCGCAAATTCCTTTGGTGCAATCTGTTTGGACGTTTGATGTGTTGTTTATGGTGGGCATTTTAGGTTTTGCGGGATGGGTGGCTTGGCGGGTTCGGCATACACATCCATTTGTGCCCTTTTTGTTGGGCAGTTATGTGTTGCTTTTTGGGCTTACGTCCAATGTGTTGTTGCCCATTGGTACGGTGATGGGCGAGCGGTTGGTTTATGCTCCTTCGATGTGTTTGTGTGTGCTTGGAGGTTGGGGGGTGACGTGTTTGCCGCGTGATTGGGTGTGGTGGGTCGGTGGGGTTTTGGTGTTGGTTTATTGTGGGGTTACGTTGGATCGGTTGTCGGTATGGAAAAATGCTCAGACGTTTTATCCGGCCCAAGTTGCTTCTGCCTCCAACAGTGCCAAAGCACATTATGCTGTGGCCCATGAAGTTTATCAGCCTGCGGGTGAGTGGGATCAAGCGACGGAGCACTATCGGCGTGCGATTGAAATTTTGCCCAATTATCCGGATGCTTGGAATAATTTGGGGGTCGTGAAAAAAAACCAAGGTAATTTGAATGGGGCGATTGCCGATTATGAAACGGCTTTGCAATGGCATAA
>JBLHJX010000316.1:0-6192 GCA_047619225.1 Candidatus Latescibacterota bacterium | reverse complement strand
GCTTCAATATATGGCACTGGGTTTGCCCGTGGTGGCCAGCCCCGTTGAGATTAATCGCGAAATTGTTGATGATGGCGAGAATGGCTTTTGGGCCGATACATCAGATGATTGGGTGCGGTGTTTATCGCGCTTGATTGAAGATGTTGATTTGCGACAGCGTATGGGACAGGCTGGGCGCAAAAAGATGGAACGTGACTTTTCACTTCAACAAAGCAGCCAACGTTTGTTTGGCATTTTACAATCCTTTGTTCAGACCTAAAAAGGGCTGAGCTTTGATAACATTTGGATCGTTTAAGATCGATAGCTGGGGTGGGCCGGTGGGTCTGCTGCTGAGAGGGTGTTCACATGAAGGTTTTGATTACAGGTGGTGCAGGTTTTATTGGATCGTACTTGGCTGAGCGCTTGCTCAAACAGGGTGATGATGTTTATGTTTTAGACGATTTGTCAACGGGTGATTTGGACAATGTGCGTCACTTAGAAGACAACCCGCATTTTCATATGAAGGTGGGAACCGTATTAGACCCAGAGACGCTGAAGCCGCTTATTGAGTGGTGTGATAGCATTTATCATTTGGCGGCGGCTGTGGGGGTGAATTATGTCATCAACAATCCATTGCAGTCACTGACGACCAATATTCGCGGGACTGAGCTTGTTTTGGAACTGGCGAATAAGGGAAAGAAGCGTGTGCTTTTGGCGTCTACGTCGGAAGTTGCGGGTAAAAAGAATGGCAAAGCCCTTTTCAGTGAAGATGACGATCGTTTGCTTGGGCCCACGACAGTCACTCGGTGGATTTATTCAACGTCTAAAGCTGTAGATGAAATGCTGGGTTTGGCGTATTGGCGGGAGAAGAAGTTGCCTGTGATTATTGCGCGGTTTTTTAATGTGATTGGGCCGCGACAAAGCGCTGAATATGGCATGGTTGTGCCACGTTTTGTCAAGCAGGCATTGTTGGGGCACCCGATTACGGTATATAATGACGGTGAACAACGGCGCTGTTTTACTGACATTGAAGATGCTATCGATGGATTGATCGCACTCATGGAGCATGATGATACACCCGGAGAAATTTTCAATTTGGGTGGCAATAGTGAGACCAATGAAATTGCGATTAAAACCTTGGCGGAAAAGATCAAATTACTGGCGGAAAGTGATTCCCCTATTGAGTTTGTGCCTTATGATAAAGCATTTGCCAAAGGATCTTATGAAGATCTCAATTATCGGGTGCCAGATTTGACAAAGATTACCCGTGTTGTGGGGTATGAACCTTCGATTAGTTTGGATCAGACGCTTCGGCGTATTATTGAGTATTATGAATCGTAGGGGAAAAGTAAAAAGGGAAATGAAAGAAAAAAAAAGACTGTGAAATTTTTAAAATCCATTTTTTAAGCCGGCGTGGTGTAGGACGTAAACCTACCTCGCCGGTTTTTTTGATCTGTTGCTTATGTCATTTCGGACATCATTGATTCTAAGTTTGGTGGTTTTAGGTGCAGCGCTCATGAGATTTTGGGGGTTGGATTTTGGCTTGCCCAATTTGCAATGTCGGCCTGACGAAACGGGTATTGTGATCAAGGCACTTGCTTTTTTTGGGGGAGACCTCAACCCTCATTTTTTTAGATATCCCACATTATACTTTTATTTGCTGGCGTTGGTGTTTGCGGTTTACATGCTAGGTTGTCTCATGTTAGGCGCGACATCTGCTACCTTGCTGGTTGATATTGCAATGGATCCCAGTGTCTATGTGTTGATCTCACGCGGTGTGTCTGCGAGTTTGGGCACGTTGACTGTGCTGGCCGTTTTTTGGCTCGCACGGCGACTTGCGGGTGAGCGGGTGGGATTGGTCGCGGCCTTTTTGATGGGTGCGTGTTATTTGCATGTGCGAGAGTCACATTTTGGTTTGACGGATGTGGCGATGACGCTTTTGATTGTTTGTAGTATGGGGTTTGTTTGGGCCGTTTATCAACGGGGAAATCGGTGTGATTATGTTTTGGCAGGTTTGCTGACGGGTTTGTCTGCCTCAACAAAATATGCTGGCATTTTTTTGATTGCACCCATGTGTATTGCACATGTTAAACTGTGGATGGCAAAGAGGGAAGAATTTGAGCCGCAGACACTTTTTGGAGTCCTTAAGGATCGAAATATCTATGGGTATGGTTTGTGTACCGTTGTCGGTTTTGTGGCATTGACGCCTTTTGCAGTGTTGGATTTTACAACCTTTTGGCATGATGTGATGGCTGAATCGTTGCACTTGGATGAAGGACATGCGGGTTTGTCTGTTGGGCTTGGATGGGGGTATCATGCTTTTCATACACTGCCGGGTGGGGTTGGATGGCCCGTATTGAGTGGGGCTATTTTTGGGTTTTTGGTTTTATTGAGACGGGATATTTGGCAAGCTGCTGTGCTGGGTGCCTTTCCAATTGTGTTTTATCTTGTGGCTGGCAAAGGACAAACGGTATTTGTTCGGTATATGGTGCCTGTGTTGCCTTTTGTTTGTGTGTTTTGTGCTGTGGGATTGAACGCTGTGGTTGCCCGTTTTTCCATTCGTGAATCGGTATCAAATTGGGCATTGATTGTGTTGTGTTTGGTGGTATCGGGACCTTCTGTATATCGGACGCTTTATTTGGATCGGCTTTTGGCCTTGGATGACAGCCGTGTGGTGGCTGCGCGTTGGGTTGAAGATCACGTACCGGAAGGGCATACGATTTACCAATCGGGAACCGGATGGGCGCACGCGCAACTCATTCCGTCTGTGGCGACATTGGAATCGCGGCTTGTGCGCCAACAACAGGCAGGCAAACAGGGGCGGTTGCTGCAAACGCAAATTGATCAGGTTCGCGCGGGTGTGCGCTCACATGCTGGGTATGAAATCTTAGATTATGATCCTGATGATCCCATTTGGGAAAAAACGGATCTGCCTGCTTATGTCGTTTTATATGAAAGCCCGTTGAACGTGTATACCCCTTTGCCAAAGGGATTGACAGATTGGGTGGGTACTCACTACAAGATGGTTGAACAGATTGTTGGTGTGGGACAGGATACAAGAGCTTGGTTCGATCAGTTGGATGCCTTTTTTGTGCCGTATACCGGTTTGGACAGTGCCACACGAACGGGACCTGACGTTCGTATTTATTTTTTAGATTCTGCGAAGTAGGTGTTGTGTGAATAGAATTATTTTCTGGGTTTTATGTGTCGGAGCTGTGTTGGGTCTGTCGTGGTTATCGGCCGGTGTTTCGTTGTTAGACGACGACTGGGGGCATCTTAAGTTAGCGGCAAATGGTATCGGATTTGTGTTTTCCACTGGGTGGGAAGGTTTCATTGGGCAGGGTGGGTATTATCGTCCGATTGTTGTTTTGACATTTTATTTAAATTATGTCATGGGGGGTCTTAACCCAGCGGGTTATCACGTGTTGAATGTTTTAATTCACACGGGGTGCGCTGGGTTGGTTTTTGTGTTGGGCAGGCAGTTGGGTCTTTTGCAATGGGTTTGTTTGGGAGGCGCCGCTCTGTTTTTTGTATTGCCCATCCACACAGATTCTGTGTTTTGGATTGTGGGCAGAACCGACACGGTTTGCGCTTTGTTTTATTTGGGGAGTATGATTGCTTTTTTGATGCTGTTAGATTCTTCGGCGATGTGGAAATGGATTTTGCTGGTTGTTTGTGCGGGGCTGGCTTTTTTGTCGAAGGAGATGGCACTGTCGCTGCCAGGTGTGTTGTTGGTTTTGGCTTGGTATCGTAACCGATTGATCGCAAGGAATGGGTTGTTGGGTGTGGGGGCTGTGATTGTGACGCTTTTGCTGTATTTTGTTGTGCGTTGGTTTGTGTTGGGGGGGATATTTACTGGTACGCCAGGTGTTCAGTTTTCGGTTGTGCGATGGGGTATTGATTTGGCAAAGTCTTTTGCCAAATTTGGGATGACAGATTTGAAATGGTTTGGTGGGGTTGTTTTGTTGGCGATGGGTGGTTTGTTTTTTCGGCAGTACCGCAAGGATGGGGAACTTTTTGGGACGCCGTCTTTCAAGCTGATTGTTTTATGTGTGGTGAGTTTGGTGCCGGTTTTAGGGCATTTGCACAATTGGTATTTGTATATTCCGTCCGCATTTTTTTGTTTGGCGGCGGCACGTATTGGGTTGCATAGACCGAGTCGTGTTTTCTCGTTTTTGTTTGCCTGTTTATTGTTGTATTATGCTGGGGTACTGGTGCGTGAAGGTTTGTTTTGGCGTGATGCTTCACGTATGAGCGAGAAATTTGTTGCCGATGTTTTGCCTTTTGCGCAGGTCACAAAAGGGCGCCTATTTGTGCTGAATACACCATCGGCTTGGACACCTAAAACGAGTTTAAGCGGCAAACCTTTATTTGCATTTGCACTAAAGAATGCGGTGTCTATGCGCTCGTCAAAACCCATACGTGCAGATGTGGTGATGGCGAATCATGTTTGGTTAACCGGGCCGAGTATGCGGTGTGAGGTTTTGCGTGAAGGTCGTTTGTTTCATTTGAAGATAGTAAATGGCGGATACTTTTCTTTTCATGGGGGCGGTGAAGGGTTGATACCGCCCTTTCATTTGAATCGGAAATGGGGCGCAGTAAGCAGTGTGTCACGAGATGTCATGTCTGTTGCACTTGCTTTAGGAAAAGAGGATCGGGTCGTTTATTTTGATGGAGACCGTGTGCGGGGGTTTTGAGGTTAGGGATGTTGAAAATAAAAACAAAAGTTTGGAACTGTGTTCTTGATCGTGTTTTCTCGGGATGATAGGTACAACGTAAAATAGAGAGTTACTTTTTATGCGGATTTTCTTATTGATGGTTTTTTGTGGACTGATGTTTGGATCTGTCTACGCGAGCGACATAAAAATTGTGGCGACTGAGCCCAATGCCATCGTGGTTGAGGTGACCGTGTTTGATTTGGCGCGTCAATCTGTTGTGATCAATGGGCAACCCGTAGACCGAGTGGATGTGCCAGGCTGGGTGCATTGGTTTGAGCCAGGCGCACCTGCGGTGCCAGCACGAGGTACCGTGTTGGGTGTGCCTTTTGGTGCACAGGTTTCGGTCATGGTGATTGATGCGGACTATGAAGAGATCCAAGGTGTTGATTTAATGCCTGTGCCAGATACACATTGGTTGGGTTCGGAAGATTATCCCACGTCACAGGCCGTTTATGAAAAAGATTTGTCGGTGTATACACGGGATGCGTTTTACCCAGGGGATGAAGCTATCATTACGCATCAAGGCACGATGCGCGATCAACAAGTTGCTGTTCTTTCATTACGACCCATTCAATACAATCCCGTGCGGCGGGTGTTGCGGGTGGCACGTCGGTTACGTGTGCGCGTCGTGTTTGGGCAAGGGGCCAATCGTCCGCTTATTCGAACACCTGTTGGGAATGGGGTTGATGGATTCGAACCCTTGTATGAAAAGGGTGTGCTCAATGCGAAACAAGCACGCGCGTGGCGTGGACAGCACGTGCGACCGGTTCACAAACAGGCTTTGGACTGGCAAGATCAAACAGCGGAATATTATAAGATTGGCATATTGGACGATGGATTGTATCGATTGGATGCCAATTGGTTTGCCGAGTCAAATATAACGTTAGGCGCAGGTGATTTGGAGCGGGTGAAAATTTATTTGGACGGCCGTGAGCTCCCGATGTGGGTGGAAGATGGAGGCGATGGGCAGTTGGATGCGGGCGATGGGGTGTTTTTCTGGGGCGAATATCATCGGGCACTTGATCGGGATCATGTAAATGAATTTGGTCGTACGCGTGTGTATTGGCTGACGGTGGATGGGGGCGTGGGTGTTCGGTATGAAGCGGTGGATGCTTCACCGGCGCGTGGTTTTTCAGAAGCGACTTCATTTTTATCGGCTGTTCATGTTGAAATTGATTCGACGTTTCAAGCGATGGGACTGGCCGAAGATGCTGACCGTGACCATTGGTTTTGGCAACGAACGGCGTCACCCTCATCACCTACGGATGTGGCAACACCTGTGGTGATGCCCGTAATTTTGCCGGGTGTGTTTACAGAGGGTACCGCGCAGATTCAATTGGGTATGCATTCGTTGACAACATCGGATGCGATTAACCCAGACCATTATGCTGTGGTGAGTTTGGAAGGTGGGCCAGTTGTGTCTGATGGCCGGTGGGAGGGCCAAGATGCCCACATCGTTTCAGGCACTGTGCCCGCCTCTGCGTTGTCAGATACC
>JBLHJX010000315.1:0-6197 GCA_047619225.1 Candidatus Latescibacterota bacterium | reverse complement strand
CCGCCGGGCTATCGGGCAAAATAGGATCTTCCAAAAAGAACGGCCGAAAGGGTTCCAACTCCCGCGCCAATGCCACAGCTTCATGCGGTGAAAGCCGCCGATGCATCTCCACGCACAAATCAACACCTGTGCCCAGCGCATCACGCACCCCCGCCGTTTTCGCCACAATATGATCCAAGAGTGCATCATACCGCAAATTTTGAAAGTCCGATGGAAACGGCGTGAATCGCACAGCCGTATACCCCTTGTCCACAGCCGCCTGTGCACTCGCCACCAAATCATCCACCGTGCCACCGCCATTCACATGCATATACACCCGCACACGATCACGGCATGCCCCGCCCATTAACTGATAAGCAGGTGCCCCATAATGCTTGCCCATAATATCCCACAACGCAATATCAATAGCACCAATAGCCCCGCAAATTGCCGCACCACGAAAGTGGTTGTTGCGATACAAATATTGCGAGTGATGTTCAATCTTGAGCGGATCCTGCCCAAGCAAATAATCCTCAAACTGCTTCAAAACCGCCAGTGATGCCTCCGGATACCCCCACAAACCCGCTTCCCCCAGCCCAACCAAACCCGTATCTGTATGCACATGAACAAACAACCAAGGCCCTGCCAAAATCGGCTCAATCGCTTCAATTTTCATAGATCCCATCTCCTAGTTGTCATCTTCGAAAATTCCATCTTTGCGTCTGCCCCTCTGCCTTTTTCCTTTTTCCTCTACCGACTCACCGCCTGAATCATCGCAATAATATACCCATACTGAAACGCCCAAGCTTGTCGCACACGTTTTGAAACCCCTTCTGGCGACACATCATCAGGGTGTTGCGGTGCATGATCGGGCATCAGCATATAGGGATAATCAACCTCGTGGAATATACGCGCAATTTCAAACATATCCACATCCCCTTCATCGGGCCACGTCTCTTGAAAATTGTGCAAACCCCCACGAATATTTCTAAAATGTACATTGAAAATTTTCTTCCGCTCACCAAAATAACGCACAATATCACCCAACTCATCTGCCGGATTGTCCAACCCTTCGGACGCCACACCACAACAGAAATTAAATCCATTATACGGACTGTCCACCAATTCAACAAACCGCTTCAAACCTTCATATACCGGATAATTCCATCGCTCAACACCTTTCAAAACCACCGCGGGTGGATCATTCAAATGACACGCCATTTGCACCTTATACTCTTCAGCCACCGGAATCACGCGTTTTAAAAAATATTCAATCCGTTCAAACGCCTCATCCCGGCTCACTTCCCCAGCTTCCGTCAGCGTTTCATTGTCATACTCATCCAATTTAAACGTGCTATAAGTCGAATTCCCACGGCCCACCGTGCGTGGGGTTCGCTGGTGGGATACAATACAAAAATTGTAATTCAACGCCCGCAAACCTGCTCTCCCCGCATTCTCAATAATTTTGCACACTTTATCTATGTCTTCATCGCGTTTTGGGTCTTGCGCCAAAGGAATGCTCCGAGGCAAACCAAAGTGTATCGACTCCACATTCACCCCATACTTGGCGGCCTCTTCTTTATGCTTCACCAACGTATCTACGTCCGTATCTGGCACCGATGCATCCAAATGCGTAACCCCATGCCGAGTCAAAAACTCCATTTCTTTTTGCGACGTCCCAAAACTCTGCGTGCCAACGTACATATTGACCTCCAATGATTGGAATCTAAAACGGATGTCCACCTATATTGACCAAAAATAAAAAAGAGGTGCATACCTCGCACCTCTCCAGAATACATCCCTAAAATTCACGCGTCAATCACAATGATCACCGCTTATGACTTTCCCACCTCTATAGGCACGCATTCTACTCCAACACGGTTGCTACCACAATAGTAATTACAAATTAGATCTGCTACCTAATTACGGCCCACACTCACTGTGTCATTATCTATGTCATTCTACTCAGTATATATGTATCTGTTATAGTAGCTTGTGATATGACTAAAATTTGACTATAATTACCGTGTGCGCTCGAACACTATTATCAATTGGGAATATTCAAAGGATTTCAAAACATGGCCAATTTGACAGAACCAATAGTCTCCGAAACCAACGCCTCATTAGATGTCCCTAAAGAGCCTGCTATCATCTGGCAGGAATGGGCAAAAAAACGGGCGCAATATGCGCCCACCTTGGAACAAGTCAAAGAAATTACAAAAAAAGTTAAAATCAATGTAACCCGAAATATCCTCGAAGAACGACAGGAAACTTGATGCCCACGTATCTTCTAGATGCCAGTGGTCTATGCAAGCGTTATTTTACCAATGAAATCGGCTCTGACTTGATCAATGACCTCTTCAATGATGAGGCCAGCACACGCTATCTACTCAATTTTACAATCCTTGAGGTTCTCAATGCCCTATATCGTGTGCATCGAGAAGGATATCTTAGCGAATCAGAACGTGATGCACTTATAGCAGCATTTTACAGAGATATCTCCAATGGTTCCCTACTGGTCTACAGTGTTCACGACCTCCATATTTTTAATGCAGAATCTACCATCCAAAGAATACAAGCTATGCCAGTAATCAAGAAACGATCAGGGCCGATGGATGCCTTGGTTATAACTTGTGCATCTGATTTCAATCTATCTGAATTGATTCTTATCAGCTCAGATGTTGACCTAAACGCAATAGCCCAGCAAGTTAACATATTGACCTTCGACCCCGAAAAACCTTTCTCACGGCTACAGCAGAGTTAGGATTGGGTGTGCTTCCGATATTCTACCCACATCTCAGGTGTCGGCGGATAATATTTCCCAGGTACACATCCTTCGGCTTCTATTTTCTTTTTAATATAAGCCTCAACACCCTCGTGTTCTTCTACAATGTCCACACACGCTTCTGCAAACCAAGACGGTACCACAACCACACCATCTCCATCACCCACCAACACATCACCAGGCTGCACCAACACGCCCCCACATTGAATCACGCCATTTTCCTCTGCAGGAATGGCCCAAGGTGCCGAAGCATACGGTGTGCGCCCGCGTGCATAAACAATCAAATTATATTCTTCCTCTTCCATCACATCCAAATCGCGCATACCGCCATCGGTAACCAAACCCTCGGCACCGCTCATCTTAAGTTGCAACGCCTTCACATCGCCAAAAACACACGCTTTTTTGGCACCCATCATATCTGCCACCAACACATCACCCGGTCCACAGCGTGCCATCGCCCGATATTCAGGTCCGTCTTCACCTTTTGAAATCTTCGCCTGCAAATCGGGGCGCGGTGGCAAATAACGCAACGTACGTGCTCGCGCGGCCAAGCGCTTGCCAGGTGTATACAAAATCATATCTTCCATAAACGGCAATGGCACACCCGCATCTTTCATCACATGTTGCCAAATGGTCGCCACAGGCAGCTTCTTAAACCGATCTAAAATGTCTTGCGCCACCACCACAGGTTCAAAAGATTGCTCGGCCATATATCCCTCGCTTATTTTTGTAAAAGTGAAAAGTTCACTGTCTTACCCGCCCATTGATCTTGCGGCAAACCCACAGTCACCACCGTTGAGGCACCCTCAGCAACAGCACCCTCGCCCTTAAATGAACCACCCAATGTCATGTGTACCTGGCTTAACTTCTGTGTGGGATCAGAAACCGACACCGTCCACAGATCTCCGCGGCCGGGTCGGGAAATGCCACGGCCTGTACAACCGTTTGTTGTTCCTCTAAAAAATAATATCCCACACCAATGATCAAATATTTCATAACACAGAGGTCTCCACAGTCACATCGATCTGTTTTTTTATTGCACGACCATCCATAGTCCCATTCCCTCTTTAAAAGTATACCACACACCTTTGAACCTATCCAAAAGGCCAACACAATGATTGATGTATTCAAAGTTGCCGACATCTTGATTGAACACGTCAAGCACCACTATGCCCAAGACATTGCAATTGTCGCGTGTTATGGTTCCTATGTACACGGCACAGCCCATGCAAAATCAGATCTGGACTTCTTCTTTATTCCCGAAACCGAAGACGCAATCCACGCGAGTTGTCAGTTTATCCTCGAAGATATTGGCTTCGACTTCTGGCCCGTCCGATGGACACGTGCCGAGCGCATGGCCGAATTCGACGACCCTCTTGTCTCTCTCATCGCCGGCGGTCACATCCTCTATGCCCGATCTGAATCAGATCGAGCACGGTTCAATGCACTTAAGGAACGAATAAACAACCTATGCAAACCCGAAAACAAACATGTGATGTTCAACAAAGCCCAAGATAAATTCCAGCAAGCCTTTCATCATCTTTACACGCTGCAAAATTCGGATCACAACCTCACCACCATCCGCCTAACCGCCTACGCACTTGTCACCACCGTACTGCACAGCATAGCCCTACTCAACCAGACGTACTTCACCAAAGGGTGGGGGCAAAATATGGGTCAGGTACACGCCCTTAAAATCAAACCAAAAAACCTCGATCATCTTTTAAATCAGATTATCACCCAGCGTGACATATCAGAGATCACACACGCTTGCGAAACCTTGACTCATAACACACACGCACTTTTTCTCGCTGAAGAAAAAAATCTTTGCAAACCAAAACCCTTTGCCGATATCTTCTCCGGATTTCACGAAGAAGTCACCGGCTTACTCAACAAAATCATATCGGCTTGCGATCGTCAAGATTATGCTACCGCTTTTTTTGCGGCTGTCCACGTACAAGACGAAATCTGCACATGCCTAACACAGACAGAAGGGTTTCCCAAATCAGATATTTTTGCAATCCAAAAAATCTACGAGAACGCCGAATTACCAGATCTTTCAGCCATCGTTGAAACCGGAAATCTCACCGCACTTAAACAAGCCGTAACCAAACTCGACAACACAATGAAATCCCTTCTAAAATCACAGGGCGTCCACCTCAACACCTTCGATACACTCGACACCTTTCAAGCTTTCATCCATAACAAATAAGCCCAAACTGGTTAGATTATTTTTCTACAAGGGATACGTCTACCGTCTTACCCGCCCATTCATCTTGAGGCAATGCCACTGCCACCATCGTCGATGTGCCATCCACAACAGCACCATCTCCTTCAAACAGTCCATCCAATTTAATTTGTATCTGATCTAATTTTTGTGTAGGATCGGCCACCGAAAGAACCAAACCGTTCCCTTCTTTTTGCACCATCACCAAACAAGGCACATTCACCTCAACATCCAAACCACCCAAAACCTGCACACCACCGGCTTCAAAAAACGCTATTTGAACAAGACCCTGCTCTGAAAGTTCAACCGCCTGAACAGCCGACGTCTGCTTCAAAATCGCAAAAGGCAAAACACCCGCCTTGTCCACAAACAATTCACGGTCTACACCCGGCATCACCGCGTAGGCATATGTGCCATCCGTCGCTTGTACACCATGATCCACCCACAAACTGAACACAGCTTTTGTCATCGATTCTTTGTGCGTACTGTTCGCTTCCAAATCTTTCCAACTGCCTGTTTGCGCATCAGAACGCACCACAACATTCTGATTGCCTAAAAAATAATACCCTATACCATCGTGATATACCCCCCGCACCCTGCCCCCTTCCAACCGCCCGCGTCCCATTTCCGTAAGCGACTCACCCAATACCAATACGTCTCCATTTAACAAACACTGATTCACCGATGTGGCCACTTTTTCATCCAATTCTGCAGAAATCCCCGCACCCAAACACACAAACCCTTCATCAAAAAAGAAATAGGCTTTTCGCGCCCTCACATCATCCTTCACCCAATCCATCGCCGCCACACCCACATGCCCATCCGACACCCCACCCACAAAATTAGTCTTCCCGTGCTGCAGCACATCTCCCCCATATGGAAACGGTTCATCCGTTTCACGATACGTCACCCCCGGCAACTTACGCCAGTCCCACACCGGTTGAATGTCCAAATACTCATCCCCACTTTGCATCACAAAATATGCACCATCAGACGCATGGTATCCCTTCAAATTCTCCTGATTCACACGCACTTCACACCCATACGTCCTTGTAGAATGCATCCTCACGGACGTATGAAAATGCCCCGGTCGATGCACCATCACGTCCGAGCGATAAAAATGCCGATTGCCCTTTGGCGCATTGACATCCGGAGCCAATTCATCTTTGCTTCGTGCCACAATCGCATCATACGTCTCTTTATGTG
>JBLHJX010000314.1:0-6224 GCA_047619225.1 Candidatus Latescibacterota bacterium | reverse complement strand
TCACACGTGGAAACACGTAATTTTTTCCCATGAACAAAAGAGCATTCATCATGATCAGGTCAGGTGACGATGAAACAGCCTTTCGTGCGCCCTCTGTTTGGGATGTCGCACAATGAAATTCATGGCGAGTTCGATACCGAAACAAACCTTCGAGCGACTTTCGGTTGTCGGGGTTGCTGTCTATCAGTAAAATGCGGGCCATAATTAACGCTCCCGGTCTATAGCGATCTGGTTTTTAAGCAATTTCCCCAAACGATTGCGCGCATCCCGCCGCACGCTTTCGTCACCGTCAAAGGCCAATATCTCTAAAGCATCTGTGGTTGTGTTTGCATTCTTCGAAACTGCTTTTCGCACATTCAGGTCTGGATCTTCTGCCAACCGGAACAAACCCGACCCGGGCATGGCAACATGAACTGCAGCCTTTTCCCGCACGCCAGCACTTGAATCAAAAACCAAGCCCAAAAGTACAGCTGCTGATGCGCCTGTATTCTCTGCTGTAGCGAGTCGGAAGGCCTCGTCTGAGGAAAGCGAGAAGCGCTCCATCACAGAAGCTGGTGCTTGGGGATTATAAGCAACAGCCAAACGAACGCTCCGTTCAGCATCCTTAGATAAGTGTTTCAGTACCAATGGATCTGTATTGGGGTTTGCAGCAGCTTTGCGACGAACAGCTGTTGATACATCCTCAGATAAGATCGTCAACACTTCCGTCGCCATATTTGGGTTTTCAGCCAAACCCAAACGTACGATCTCTGCATAATCTGATGCCATCGCAATCATTACATCATCTGGAATACTGCTATTCATCGCAACAGCCCAACGAATGCTCTCGTTTGGGTCCCCCGAAAGTTTGATCAGTGCGTCTGCAGGCGTGGCCGTATTAAATGCTACAAAAAACCGAACCCCTTTGTCTTCATCATCAGCTAGGGCTCTAAGTACGCGTGTGTTGGTGGTTCGTTTTGCCCGCCACTTCTGTTCTTCATCAAGTTCTTTAGATTGTTGTAACAACCGTAAGAATTCACGATCATCGACAACCGTTGTATCGGGCTTTCGCTGGGCCACAAGTGGGGTTGCCAAAACAAGCACCACACAAAATACACATATCAGATAAAAAGGCAACCGTCTTAGGCGGGCCATATGCAGGGGGGTCGTCATGTTGTTAAGTTTCTTCGCAGTAGTTAATTGGGCAACTTTTAGTTAAATATACGCTTGGCCTTACCTCTGGTCAAGGAAGCCTCTAAAATCCTTGACGGACTGCCCAGTAAATCTTACCCTTCTATCACATATGTTTCGATTTCACTCTTGATGACACTCTTGAAGGAGTATCTTTGATGGGCGTTCAACTGGCCAAAGATGGTGGTACCTCAGTACGTGACACCAAACAAAAACCCTGGCCAGACTGGCCAGCAAGCACGGAAAAAGAATGGGATGAAGAAATCGGGCCCATGCTCAAAGAAGTTTACTTAAACAAAAGTGAAGGTTTGCCTGCCCCGATGGGTGCCAGATTCGGCCAGGCTTTTGCGGCTTATTGTGACGCTGCATTTGGCATGATGATGCCCAGTGGCACCACAGCCATTGCTGCGGGTATCTCGGCGGCATTGGATTTGGACGGTATGGTCGATGGCGGCGAAATCATCATTCCTAACTACACATTTATAGCAACCGCAAGTGCACCCTTGTCCATTCGCTGCTCCCTCGCGCTTGTCGATGTAGATCCGCTAAGTTTTACCATGTTGCCAGAGGCGGTTGAGGCCGCTATCACAGACAAAACAGTAGCGCTCCTGCCTGTTCATTTGGGGGGGCATCCTGCAGATATGGACGCGTTAAATAGCATTGCAGAAAAACACGGTCTCAAAGTGATCGAAGACTGCGCCCAAGCCCACGGAGCCGAACATAAGGGCCGCAAAGTGGGGTCACTGGGGCATGTCGGCGCTTTTAGCTTCCAATCGAGCAAGAATCTAACCTCTGGAGAAGGAGGCTGCCTGATCACCAGCGACAAAGACATTCGTGATCGCGCAGGGGCATTTCGGGATGTGGGTCGGCGTCCAGGGGGCGAACGGTGGGAATATCCTCGACTGGGCTGGAACTATAGAACCTCGGAATATTTGGCGGGCATCTTACTCACACGCCTAAACCATGTAGAAGGCCAAACAGATCTGCGCAATCGAAACGCAGCTTATCTGAGTAAAAATATCGAGACAATAGACGGACTTACCCCCCCACAGTGGCGCCCCTGGGTAACCCAACACGGATACCATTTGTATATGATGCTCTTTGATAGTGAGGCTTTTGGCGGAAAAACGCGCGACGAGTTTATCACGGCCCTCAAAGCCGAAGGCATTCCATGCACACCCGGTTACCAACGCCCACTCACAGATGAGGGGGGGCTCAAAACGGTTGCAGATAAGTACCCACACCTGATCCAGCGGCCACCGTGCCCCAATGTGGAAGCCATTTGCAAAAAGAGTGTGTGGTTACATCAAAACCTATTACTTGCCCCACAAGAAGAAATGGATGATATTTTGGAAGCCATCATAAAAATTAGGACAGCATTTACCAAATGAACACACGCAACCAAAAAACAACCAATGCCCCCCAAATCTTGATCGTGGACGATGAACCTGAGATACGGACCATTTTGACCGAAATCATTCAAGCTTATAAGTGTGTACCCTTTGAGGCATCCAGAGCAACCGAGGCCATGGTACAACTGGGGAAATATCGGATCGATTTGATTTTGTTAGACATTCACATGAAAGGTGCCTCTGGGGTAGATTTCCTCAAAGTGATGCGGCGCAGACACCTCAAAATCCCGACCATTATTATCTCGGGATTTGTTACAGAAACGCTCGCAGCTGAGCTTGCCCAATTTGGTGTCGCAGGCATCGTTGCGAAACCGTTCACCCCAACACGCATTATGGAAGAAATAAGCAAGATCATAAAATTACCCCAAAGGCCAAAGGTCGAATAAAGGCTCGCTTTCGATTTCTATTTGACAAACATTTCAACTAAAAACAAAAAAACGCGGCAGACCCAAAGGTCTTCCGCGTTTTTTGTTAGCCATCAAACTAACAACACCCACCCCCTGCATAATGAAAAGTAGAGGGCGTTACAAACATGTCGTCTCTTTCAAAAGCTTCGAAACATTTTCCAGTCTTATCACACACGGCCAATGGCACATCGGGTACCACAATATGGCCCTTCCCATCGTCAAAATATTCCTCATCACCCGTATAGATGACCATACGCCCTGTAAATACACACGGCCCATCATCAGGCACCGGGTCATTGAACGCGGCCAATTCAACGGACTCAAGCAGAATATCTTTCTCAACGCCATAGCGCCGTGCATCCAATAATCTATAGGGCCGACGCCCCCTAATTTCTACAGTACCAAACCCCATGTCGGTGATACAATCTACATAATCGTTCAACGAAAGCGCCCCAGACAAGCACATGGCACGCAGACGATCATCCTTTTTTAGCATCTCAGGCATAGGCGTCTCACTGATTGGATCAGAAAGAACCAAGGCACCGTGGGGGCGAAGTGTACGTCTAATTTCTGATAGTGCCTTCTGCAAATCTTGGGAAACAAAGATGTTGAACAGACAATTTTGCGCCGCCAAATCGACACTTGCATCGGGCACGGGTAGATCAAGCGCATTGCCCTCTAAAAGCGTTACAAAAGACGGATCAAACCAATCATTCAACTCTGCGGCAATTTCAAAGTTTTCACGCGCCTTTTCCAGCATTTCGGGCACGCTATCAACCGCAATCACGGAACCTGGTCTCCGTGTGAAATAGGCAAATTGCAAAGCCTCAAGCCCGCCCCCGACCCCCACATAAAGCACATTCATGTCGGGTTTGAGATCGCGGACATTGACCGTTGTGCCACACCCATAATTCATCGCAGTCATTTCTTCGGGCACAACAAGTCCCGGCAACGCATAGGGTGTTGCTGAGGCACAACACAACGTGGCTTGCGGCGCCAATGCTGCCTCTCTATACAATTCGTGTGTCGCTTCCATATAACTACTCATAAATAAAGTCTCCCCTCTTGATTCTCAGGCCCTCACGTTGCCAGGAATTTTTTGATTGACAGAACCGACTAAGCTGAACCATTCAGACAACGATCTTGGGTTACACAAGCTCTCCCCCACAACTGCTACCCGCCCCAGCTGTGCAACCAAAACAATGATTTCCGACCCTAATCTGGTCACCTATCAGAGATTCTGGTGTGAGATCCCAAATTTTCGTGGGTTGACCAAATGTATGCATATCCAACATTTGGTTAAAATCACAATCATAGACATTGCCTTCCCAATCGATGCTGACCAAAGATCTGCACATCACATTGCTGAGCGTATGGACATTGAAATTTTGAACCAAGGTTTCCATATAGTTTGCGTAAAGACCTCTGCGCTTTAAAAAATCGCTAAAACGCTTGATCGGCATATTTGTAATGGTATATAGACGGTTAAATACAATCCCAAAACGTTCTTGCAACTCGCGTTTATAATCTGCTTCTAATTCGTCTTGATCGGGTGGCAAAGAGGCTCCGACAGGATTATATACCAAGTCCAGTTTCAAACCAGACCCATCTTTGCCATATCCAATGGCGTTCAATACTTTAAGCGCGTCAATGCTTTTTTGATAAACCCCACGCCCGCGTTGCTCATCTACATTGTCTTCTAAATAACAAGGTAAAGAACAAACCAATTCTATTTCATGCTGTTTATAGAATTCAGGCAGATCTTCTAAATTGGGTTCGTATATCACAGTCAAATTGCACCGCACCATCACGTGAATACCCATTCCCCGAATTTCTTTTACAAAATATCGAAAGTGTGGATTCAGTTCTGGGGCGCCGCCGGTAAGATCGACTGTTTTGACATCGCTCTTAGCTAAGAAAGCAAGTAAATAATCCACCGTTTCGCGGGTCATGATCTCGGTGCGAATGGGGCTTGCATCGACATGACAATGCCTGCACGCCTGATTGCACAGTTTGCCAACATTGATCTGGAGTGTGTCCAGTGACAGCCGCGTGAGAACCACTCTTTCTTCACTGGCCCGCAAAGCAAAACCGGTAAACCCATCTTGCTCAACGGATTGCCCTGGTTCTACAAGTTGTAGGATATCACCATCGGCAACATCTATCATATATCATCCTCAAAAAAAGCACCCGGCGGGGTTAAGAACGAGAGGTCCATCGAATTTGATGACCTGCGACATGAACACAAACATTTTCTAAAGACAATTTGGGAAGAAACACCATATCCTGGAGGGTTTCGCCTGAATAAAACCGAGCTTCGTTTGTTCCTTCCCTGGCACTGGCTTCAATTTGCAAGCGATATCCTACAATCGAAAAAGCCTGACTTTCCTCACCTGTCTCTACACAATTTACTGCCATCTCAAAAGACGGTGCGAGGGTCCCGTGCACGGAGAACGTTGGCGTGTCAAAAAGGTATAACTGACTTAAGGTTTCAACCTCTGCAGTTTCAGTATGGTGAAGGAGCTTAAACTTGTCATATTCTCGACTCTTAAAAACCAATTCTTGGAGTTTCAAAACAACTCTCTTAAACCGTTCCTGATGCCCTCGCCCACTGGCAATGTAACCCAGATTAAGTCGTGTGAGTAAACCCAATACAGCCTTGGCAAAAAAGTGTTGCAATGCTTTGTCTATCTCCGCCTCAGACCGACCTTTGACCGCTTCGTAAAAAGTAGACAAATCGATGACAAGGCCCTCTTTGTCTTGCCGAATAATCTTGCCAATACTCAAGTTAAAGACGACGCCCGTTGCTTTTAGCAAACGACTCAAACTGCGCCGGGCTGCCTCAACCTGCTGTGCCAATTCTTTCTGGCGAGGTTCTCTGCTTCGCAAATTGTTATGCCGGCCCTGGAGGACCTCGAGATGTTCTGTAGACGGCCCCATAAATACACGTGTGTCCTTTGTGGCCCCCCCAACCTCAATGTCGTGGGTCACCCGCAGCAAAGCATCTTGAACGCCCCCCCCCACAATCAGTCGGTTGGCTTGTACATGCCCACGGACGATTCCCCCCACAACAATGACCACCTCTGCGCCAAAAACCTCAGATAAGGTGTTTGCCTGCCCCAGCACCTCGCCATCAATCACAATCGCCCTGGCCCCCCGAATGGAGCACCCTTGGGGTAAATCGCCTTTGCAAACAACAACCTTCCCACCACCATCCACATCACCCAGGAAGTCT
>JBLHJX010000313.1:0-6240 GCA_047619225.1 Candidatus Latescibacterota bacterium | reverse complement strand
ACGAGACAGGTTGCACACCTCGTTTTTGAATCGCGCCCCCTATCTCAAACGCCATCCGCCATTGTGCCATTAATTTACGATATGCGGCAAACAAGCTGTTCTTAGGGTCATACATATCTGTTGGTTCAGACGTCACACCATTGAGTTCAACGAGCTTTAAATTTCGCCCCGCCTGAAAGTCTTCAATGGATGGCACACGAATATCATAACGCCCTAAATAAAACCCATCAAAACCTTTGCTCAGTTCATCAATCGCAGCTTCCAACTCAGGTGTCCAATATTGCCAACCATCCAAAAACAGAGACCCGCGACTGTGGGTACCCAATTCAACAAGATCAATAACGTCACCTTCTTCTATCACATCAAACAATCGATCACCATGTTTTTCCAAATGCAAAGCGGCCATACACACAGCGCGATCATCCAGCAGAATCAATTCTTCAAGTGTGTGCACCCCATCACCTGTCACTGTGATAAATTGCTTGTCCGTAATCGAAAAAATGTATCCATTTTCTTCATCTGGGTGCCGCATATAAAACACACCAAACTCGATGCCAGGTACGTATTCCTGAACCAAAGCCTGCTGAGGTGTCTGTTCAAAAAAACGGTGAACATCCGCATCAGATTTCGCAATCACCACACCCGCACCCCGTTCACCCGTATCGGGTTTCAAAACAACCGGATATACCACGTCTATCTCGTGCATAAACGCCGACACAATTTCAAATCGTTCAGCCTGTGACAAGGTGTTAGGGATGGCCTGATATCGCGCGATCTGTTCCCGTCCATGAGAAAAACCATCTAAAATATCCAGTTTAGACTCATGCACAAAACCACTGGCGTGCATGCCTGGATTGCAAATTGAAAACAGCGTCAGACACCGATGCTTAAAACCCAAATAAAAAATATAAATCACCATCGGAACATAAAACACCGGAATTGGCCAGAACTCCCAGCGTGTCTTTCGGCGCCATGCAGACACCAACAAACGTCGCCCCCGAAAACTAAACAAAGGCACCACAAGCTTAACGAACAATCGCAAGCCCACAACCATACCCAAAAGCGCCAACAAAGCATATTTCTTATACACAACAAAATACACCAACAGTTGGTGCCCTACCAATTCTGCCAACCCCACCAAAATCGGAGTCCAAAGAATTGCGGCAATCAAGAAATAGGCAGAAAACATCCAGAAGCCAGCACCCAACACCCCTGCAGTAAAATACGTTGGCAACCGACTGCCCGGCAAAAATCGACTCGCCAAAATAATGGAAGGCCCTTTTACCTGAAACCATTTCGTTGATCTCTCTAACTGATCTTCACTCAAAATCCATCGAAAGGGCGCATACCGCAAAGCAGGCCGCCCCACAGCCCGCCCCACCAAATACAACAACATATCACCCACCACAATACCCACCAACGCCGCAAGTGTTGCGGGCCAAAACCCCAAAATGCCCCGGGCCGCCAGCAACCCTGCCCCAATACACGCCAAATCTTCACTAACCAGCGTCGCCAGAATAATCATCACCAGCAAGACCCAAAAATACACACCCTCAGCCGGCGGCAATGCCCGACCATCAAATGATTCTTGAGACGCAACAACGCGCTCCGGTAGAGCATTCGTTCTACCCAACACATCCCCACTTGCTACCCGATGCGCAAATACCGAAAGAACCTGTGCCAAATCCGAAACATGCGTCCACATTAAATCATGTCCGCCATCTATCCACTGCAATTCACTCTGTGGCACAATACGATAATGTTCTCGCGCAGCAGCGGGAGGTACCTGAAAGTCACCCTCCCCATGCACAATCAACATCGGGTTTTGATAGCGTTTCAAAATACCCCGCAAAGGCCCCTGATTTGTATCATAAAAACTACGCGCATAAGGGGTATTCAAAATCACATCATCTAACCAGCCAAAGTGTGGGGTCAATTCGTGCAAAGCCCAAATGAATGCCAACTGCACACCATGAATCCCGCGATTCAAGTAATAATCGCCCAACAATTCTAATTCTTGGACCCCAATGGATGACAGCAACGTCAGCGATGTGATTCGATCCGGTGCCATATCAGCCATATAGATCCCCACCCCACCCCCCAAGCTATACCCAACAATCTGAACGTTTTTCAAACCCAAATGATCCATCAACGCCAACATATATCGCGCTTGTGCTTTAATCGAAAAGCTGGGCACATCACGTGTTGACGCACCATAACCAACAAAGTCTGGCACAATGACACGACACGTTTTTTGCAAGAGAGGGAGGAGCGTGTCAAACATCTCCACACCCAATGGACTACCGTGTAGGAGTAGAATCGTAGGCGCACCCGTATTCTGAGCTTGCAAATCGTAATAAGCGATCTGAACATCCTCAGAAACGGCAACCATCTGTTGACCAGCTTTGGGGGGAAATACGGTAGGATATAAGAAGCGTACACCATGTGAGAGCAAAAGCAACACAACATAGCAACTCAACAATATCCACACACCCCGGCTTTTGGAGTTATGCGTAGACATTTAAAATCGGTACGTCCTAAATCAACAATCGAGAGAGGGTAATTGGAGGGCCAAAATCGGTCTTACAAGGAGATCCAGATGCATAATAGAAGGCCACCTGTTCTTGCGTCACAACCACACGGCTCAGACTCACTGTGTGTGCATCATCCCGATGCATACACACAGAAAATGGCCCAACCTCTGGGGCATGACTGCGATGAAAATCTTCTAAGGCTTTGGTTTCTTGCACATCCAAATACTGAAACAAATCTTGCCTATGCTCTGCAACATCCTGCAATCGAAAAGATGAAGAGATAAGCGGGCAAGAAACCTCTTCTTCAACCCGCACGCAGACACCATCCCAAATCCAAGAGATAACGGGTTGCCCTGGCTCTAATACAACCAGAGAAAAGGGCCGAAACGTCGTCAAGTCCATCTTCCCAATTTTTTGCTTTGCCATATCAGCGCTTGAAACATCCAAAAGTGACATCACCAAGGCACCCCGACTGACATAATCGGTGCGTTGCCGATCTATGTGCCCAAATCCATTGAGCAAACACACAGACACACCAAATGCATTCACGCCCATCCAAGTGCCCCCTGCATCAGCATCAATGGGGGCGATAAACGACACACCATTTTCAGAACGCACCGTTGGCGGAAAAGCAATCAAACGCGTCTTGGCCTCGTCACGATTAAAAAACAGCTCGTAGCCGCCCTTTTGATACATCCACGTCATCGTACACATAATATCACCACCCCGCAATGTTCGTGCCGAACCATCCAACACCCCATGGTTCCAGCTCCAAAACCAAATGCAAAACAATATTTTACAATATTTTACAAAAAAACGTCAAACCGTCTCACCCTCCCCAAAAAAACATCCATCGTTCAAATGAATACATGAGAGCCATTCGCCTTATACAGTGACGCCCGATACCTTTTATGCACCACAGATGATAAACCGAAATCAAAAAAATGCAATCCCCAAAGACCACCAACTCCTTGGTGGTCGATATTGTACCATCCAAGGCGAACTCGCAGCACAACTCAAACGACAACACAAAAAAACGGGCGACGTCAAAACTCTTTACGTCACCCGTTTAACACAATCACTGCAAAATGTTCAAGCCCAAACCACCACGCAAAACAACATCACAATCCAAACCTGGAAAACCTCCGACTGCCTTTTCGGTTTGGCATTCAACAACCCCAACTAAGCACCAACCCTAATAATAGCCCCAGTCTGGATACCTTCTAAAACCGCATTGACTTCCGCCATAAGAGGTGCCAAATCTTCATATGCATTACTTACGGCTGACAAAAAAACAAACCCTAAATCGACATATTGCAGATTCTGTTGAAAATGAATACCTCTGTCCATGGTGACGAACACTTCAAACTCACCCTCGGCCAAACCCAACAATTCACCGTTTTTGGTACCACTCCAACCCTGTTCAGAGACAGTGACAACCTCAAAACGGTGATTGAAATCTCTCTTTAACTTGCGTGGTAAATTCTCATCTAGCAATATACGCATCATCTCTTACCAAAAGAGCTTCTTGGGCCAATTCTAAAAAAGCTTCTGCTTGCCAACGCGTAACACTGGGGAAATCATCCAAGAACGCAGTCAAACTCACATCGCGTCTCAAATGCGCAATGAGAGAATCAACAGGAACGCGCGTACCAACAAACACAGGAACTCCTCCCATAATTTCAGGGTCACGCCTGATAATATCTTCTAACTTATGCGCAGCCAATTTGGTAGATGCCATTTCGCACTCCTTTGCCAAGTCCTAACAAACACCCTACCGAAACAACATACTGATGTTCATTGCCTTAACCGAATGGGTGAGCGCCCCTACAGAAATATAATCCACACCAGTCTCTGCAATATCACGCACCCGCGCCATCGACACATCGCCAGAAGCCTCCAATGCAGGCTTTTGACCGTCGAAATTCGCCACACGCTCAACGGCCTGCCGCATCTCGTCTATGCTCATATTGTCCAGCATCACCTGATCTGCCCCAACAAGGAGCACCTCTTCAAGTTCATTTAAGTTTTCCACTTCTACTTCGACCTTAAGGGTGCGTCCATCTTGCGCCATCCCTTTACGCACAGACATCACTGCTGGGCCAATACCATCGGCAGCTTCAATATGGTTTTCTTTCAGCAAAACCATATCAAACAATCCTATCCTATGATTCACACCACCACCTGCCACAACCGCATACTTATCCAACACCCGCAGCCCCGGAACTGTTTTGCGCGTATCCAAAATACGCGCCTTTGTACCTTCAACTTCTTTGACAAATTGAGCCGTCATCGTTGCAATACCTGACATTCGCTGTAAAAAGTTCAACGCTGTACGTTCTGCCGTCAACAACCCGCGCGCAGAACCAGACACCACCGCCATCACATCACCCGGTTTGATGACATCACCATCCGCCATACGTGCATCAAACACAATCGCGCCATCCACACGCTCAAACACCCACTTGGCCACATCCAACCCAGCGATCACACCATCCGCTCGGGCGATAAATTCGGCCCTCGCTTGTTTTGTCTCCGGAATCGTCCATATCGTTGTCACATCTCCATCGCGCACATCTTCTGCGAATGCCCGATCAATCACCTCTATCACATCATCCCGCTTTAACATCTATCATCGTCCCTTCTATCCTATAGCGCAACCAAGACTCCGTATTGCGCCGCTTTAAGAACCCTATTCTCTTTCTCTCATGCCATTTAACTTATCCACTGTTTTATGCGCTTTGCTCTTTCAACTGCGTTTTCAACCGTGCAACTTCATCGCGCAATTGTGCCGCTTTCTCAAACTCTAAATTCTCAGCCGCTTTGCCCATTTTTCGGGTTAATTCCTCAATCAAATCCAGCGTATTTGTACCGACCAAGTATTCTTCGGAAGCCTCCGCAGCCATCGGCAAATCTTCGGCCTTTTGATCAGCCACCGTCGTGGCTTGCATAATTTCTTCTCTCGTTTTGTAAATCGTTCGAGGCGTAATGCCGTGTTCTTCATTATAAGCGCGTTGCACCTCACGCCGCCGGCTGGTTTCGTCCAAAGTGCGTTGCATCGAATTGGTAATCTTATCGCCATACATAATCACAAGTCCATCGGCATTGCGCGCAGCACGCCCCGACGTTTGGATCAAGGATCGTTCAGACCGTAAAAACCCTTCTTTGTCGGCATCCAAAATCGCCACCAAAGACACTTCTGGTAGATCCAGGCCTTCCCGCAATAAGTTCACCCCCACCAACACATCAAACTCACCCAAGCGCAAATCGCGAATAATTTCCACGCGCTCAATTAACTCGACTTCCGAGTGCATATATCGCGCACGAATACCCAACTCACGCATATATTCCGACAAGTCTTCGGCCATGCGCTTGGTCAATGTGGTCACCAACACACGATCCCCCTTCATCACCCGCACGCGCGCCTCTTCAATCAAATCATCTACCTGCCCACGCACGGGGCGCACTTCCATTCGTGGATCAAGTAAGCCCGTGGGGCGGATCACCTGTTCAACCACCACGCCTTCGCATTTCTCCAACTCATAGTCAGCCGGTGTGGCCGACAAAAATACAAGTTGCTTCGCCTTCTTCTCAAACTCTTCAAAGTACAAAGGACGATTGTCCAATGCCGCTGGCAGCCGAAAACCGTGCTCAATCAACATTTCCTTGCGTGAGCGATCCCCACTCCACATACCCCGCAGTTGAG
>JBLHJX010000312.1:0-6261 GCA_047619225.1 Candidatus Latescibacterota bacterium | reverse complement strand
CAATACGCACGCCAGGAATGTCTTTGACCAAATTGCGCATCTTGGCAATCACAGGTTTCAAATTGGATTTGTATTCGTCTTTGCAAACCAGAAAGACCAAATTGAACAACCCCGAAATGACAAACAAGTTCTTTCTCTCTTCAATGGCCATAAAACGCTGCTCCACTTGCCGCATCAAATAATTGGCCTGATCCACATTGCTGCCCGGTGGCAAACGCATCCCCCCCCGAATGGTATTCATACTGCCAATGGGCAAATATTCAGCCGGTGGTAACAAACTCAAACTCCCGCCAAACAACCCCAGAACAACCAGCACAAAAACAATCTTTCTGCCCACACCTTTTAACAACCAACGCACAGAACCCAGAAAGAACCGATTCACAAATTGCCCCAACCAAGTGAATGTCAACATATCCAACACCCGATGATGCTGGCCTTCACGCTTCTGCACGCCACCCAACCACTTGGAAGCCAACATGGGAATCAACGTAATGGACACCACCAACGACATCACGATTGCAAATGAAATCGAAAGTGCAATGTCGCGAAACAATTGACCCACTTCTTCTTTCACAAAAATGATCGGCAAAAACACCGCCAGCGTGGTCAGCGTAGATGCCAAAACAGCCCCCCACACTTCCTCGGCACCCATAAATGCCGCGCGTTCTTTTTTTACACCCATTTCTGCATGCCGATAAATATTTTCCAACACCACAATGGCATTGTCTACCACCATGCCCACAGCAAAAGCCAACCCAGCCAACGTAATAATATTAAGCGACGACCCTGCACTGTATAAAAAGATAAACGTGGCAACCAAAGACACCGGAATCGCAAATGAAATAATGGCCGTGCTCACAAAATTGCGCAAAAACAACAACAAAATCACACACGCCAACACACCGCCAATTTGCAAATTGGACACCACCTGATTGATCGAATCCCAAATGTAGTCGCTTTCATCTATCGCCTTGACGATCACAATATCTTTCACCGCCATCTCTTCGCGCAGCCCCTCCAACACCCCATCAACCCCCTCCATCACCTGAATGGTATTGGCCCCACTGCGCTTCACAATCGCCATCACAACCGCGGGTTGACCCGACTCGCGTACCGTTGTTCGCAACTCTTCAAAACTGTCATCAATCCTGGCAATGTCACGCAAATACACAGGCCCCGTAGGCCGTTGATCGACAATCACATTTTCCAAATCTGAAAGGCGTTCAAACTGCCCCAACGTACGCACCATCACCCGCCGCTTGCCCTCGTCGATATACCCACCGCGTGCATTGCGATTTTCATTGCCAATGGCCGTGCGAATTTGAGCAATGGAAATACCGCGCGATGTCATCGCCTCATAATCCAAAATCACCTGGATCTCTCGTTTTCGCCCCCCATAAATTTGCACACGCCCCACCCCTTCCAGTCGCTCGATCATGGGCGCAATCATGTCCTCTGTGATCTCAAACAGCGTATTCACACCCAGCGTGGGGCTGCGCACCGCAATATAACTGATCGCCCGGTCATCAGACGTGGCCGCTGTAATAATGGGCGACTCGGCATCCTCTGGCAGATTGCGCACCTGATTCAACTTCTTCAACACATCCAACCCCGCCAAATCTTTGTTCACACCCCACTCAAATTCCAAAGACACACGCGAGCTGCCCGTTTGAGACCGCGACGTAATCCGCGTCAAATTCTGCACCGTATTCAAACGCTGCTCAATTGGCGTTGTCACCTGCAACTCTATCTCTGGCGGCGCCACACCCGGGTAATTCACCTGCACCGAAATCTGTGGCCGATCAATCGTAGGCCGCATCTGAATCGGCATCCGACTCAATGACAACACCCCAAAAATCACCACCAACAAAACCACCACCACAATCGACGTCGGCCGCCGAATCGCCACATCAATAATTTTCATTTCCTACTCCTAACAAATACCATGAACCAACCCTCTCTCACCTCAGACCTACTCCCACACCTAACTTACCTTTGTCCGACCTCTCTCCTACCTTTGATCCCGCTTTTGATTTTGCCCCCCTTCCTTTCAGGAAGGGGCTGGGGGTAGGTGCCTTTGACCTTGCCTTTTTACTCCTGCCCTTAGTATTTCCTAACCACCGTCACCTTCGCATTATCCCGCAATGTCTCATTCCCCGTCACCACCACCGTCGCCCCCAATGCCAAATCCCCATCCACCACCACATAATCATCTTCCGACCGCCCCACCTGCACCTTCACCCGATGCACCAAACTGTCTGCAAGTGTATACACATATTTCTCGCCCGCAATATTCACAACCGCATCTTTGGGCACCAACGTCAACCGAGCACCTTGATCCACTTCCAAATTCACCCGTGCAAACATACCTGCCTTCAATTTGTCATCCACATTGGGCACAATAATCTTAATGGGAAACGCATGGCTTTTCGCATCCCCCCGTGGAAACACCAAATGGATCGCCCCATCAAATTGGGCATCGGGATAGGCATCACACGTAATCACCGCCGGGATGCCCGGTTTCAAATGCCGCACATGCTTTTCAGGCACCGACGTCAACACAAATACCTGATCGGTCTGAATAACATCTGCCACGCGCCCCCCCGTATTGATCCACTCCCCCTTCTCCACATACACCCCAGCAACAACCCCCGAAAAAGGCGACCGAATGGCCGTGTGATCAAGCGACAAGTGTGCCAAATCAACATCCGCCTTGCGCAATACCACTTCCGTCTCTATCTCTTGCAACCGTTCCAAACTTGCCAAATTCTGTTCCATCAACTTCACCATACGCTGATACTCCGTCTCGGCCTGTTTCAAACGCGCCTGAGCCTGCACCAACCGCACGCGAATCACATCCCCATCAAGCCGTGCCAACACTTGCCCTTCTTTTACACGATCCCCTTCATCCACCAACATCCCATCCACCCGCCCCGCCATCTCAGCACTTACCGTTGCCGACAACAATGGATCAACCGTACCCACCAACTTCAAAGACAACGCCACATCGCGCACCATCGACTGCGCCACTTCAACAGGCTGTTGCGCCGCCGCAACAATTGCCAAACATGCGATGTACACACACGTAAAACTCCCCCGCATAACCATCCGATCCAATCGACTCATTATTTTCCTCATTCTCCGGATACATCACCGGTATCTAAACAGTAAATAACAAAACCTAATTCCCATTATTCTCATTGATATGTCACGGGAACCTTCACAGTAAACGTTGATCCTTTACCCAGCTCTCTTTCCACGCCAATAATACCCCCCATTAACGCAACCGACCACTTACAAATCAACAGCCCCATCCCCTCCCGCATAAGATGATCGTAATTTAACCATTAGGTAGATCTTTGGTATGAAGATTGCAAGAATGATGTGTGAAGTCAGAATTTAGAGGTATGAAATGAACGATGTATTCAAGTTGTGTATTGTAAAGTGAACATTTTGTGCCATTCATTGACACCTTTTTTCATTTGGGCTATATTGCTTTAAGGTAAATTCGATGCCTGAGATTTCACGCCATCCAAACAAAGATATTCAGGAAGCCATCAGATACGCAGTTTCACAAGGATGGCGTATTGAAAAGGCTGGTCCACGCGCACATATTTGGGGACGCGCACTTTGCCCCGAGCAGAGTCGAGAGGGACATATATTCAACATTCATTCTACGCCAAGAAATCCAACGATCCATGCGCGTAAACTTCAACGCTATGTCGATGCGTGTTCACACATCAGGAGATGAAAAAGATGCGGGTCTATGAATTTATGCTTACGCTTGGGACTGAACCCGATCTGGATAAGATAGACCGGCTCTATGGATACTTTGGTAAAAATGGCGCAGCCCCAGAAGGTGTCGTGGACGTTACTCTTGTTGTAAAGTCTGAAAAGTCGATTGCGGATTGCACAGTAGAAGCATCGTCGTTTGAAGCTGCTCTGGAAATGGTGTTACCCAAACTACGCGATGAAGGTTTACAAGTCGTGCGCGTAGAAGTTGACGAAATCGGGCTTGCGGTACTGCAAGAGGCAACATAACCACATTCCCTCCGCTCACTTGTGACCCCATGGACATCAGTCAATATCGCCTTGCACAAGACATTGGCGTTCCCGCAATGAGAATCAACAAAATCGTTCGCGGGCAAAGAGGTATTAGTGCAGACACAGCGCTTCGACTTGCTCGTTATTTCGATATGTCGGTCGAATTCTGGACCGGCATTCAAACACATTATGAAGTTGAGAAAGCAAGAATGACATTGGCTGATCGATTAGAAAAAGAGGTTGTGGTTCTTGCATTGAAATAGTGCCTTAAAATGTTTCGAGTTTCCGATGTCTTATCCTTCAGGATACACCACCGGCACCCGCACCGTAAACGTACTGCCCTTCCCCACCACACTCGCCACACCAATCGTCCCACCCAACAACTCCGCAAATTTCTTCGTAATCGACAACCCCAATCCCGTCCCTTTTTGCACCCGACTCTCCGATCCCGCCACCTGACGATACTCATCAAAAATCGTTGCCAATTCATCCTCCGGAATCCCCTTCCCCGTATCCGATACAGAAAGCACAAGATTGGTGAAGCCTTTAATCGCATTCATCGGCGTTCGCAACTCATGCGACATCGACGCGAGAAATGTAGATTTTCGTTCACTCTGTTGTTGAATTTCAAGGTTGACCCGAAGGAGTTCTTTGTTGGCATCAGAAAGCGCCTCATTGGTTTCGCGCAATCGACGTTCACGCTGAACAAGCCGTGTGGTTTGCACACCCGCCAAAACCAAGAGACAGAGGGTGATGCCAAGCACATACGGATTTTTCCACCACGGGGCTTCCACCACAAAAGCGTGAATCGATGCGGTTGTATCAACAACACCAAAACGATTTTTCGATTGCACTTCAAAATGATGTGATCCTGACGATAGGGCCGTAAAAGTCACATCAGATCGCCCATCCCAGGCCGACCAACCACTATCTGTTCCAAGCGTCGTTGCGGGATCCAATCGCCAGCGATACCACATCTCATCGGGCGCGGTTTGATCCCATCGGTCTCTGCCCGACCACCTGAGTAAAATATTGCCTGCCGAAGACACCTGATCGGGCACAACTTCAAGGGTCGTTTTGGGCGCATCAACCGTGGGCAAACGCGGCAAATACAACACCTGACCCTGTGAATCATCCACCCACAAACTGCCATCGCGGGTGGGATAGATCATGGGGAACAACCATCCAAGTGTCACACCATCCTCTTCTGTCCACTGCATCCAATGTGTGCCATCAAACCGACTGATACCTTCTTGCCCAGCAAACCACAGTGTGCCATCTACATTTTGCACAATATGACCCACACCATTTCCGGCCAATCCATCCTCTTGTTTAAAAGACACCCAATTTTTGCCATCATACCGCATCACGCCACCGTAACGATTGGGCAAAAACCCAAATCAAAGTGCATCCGATGTGGGCACAAAACTTCTCGGTTTGGGGAAATCAATCTCAAAATCCGTTTTGTTTTGCCATGTTATTTCTTTGGCAGAGAGATCTGCGTTGTCCAAACCCAATACCGTGCCAACCCACAGAGTGCCTTTGGGCCACTCCGAAACATCAATCACCAAATCATCTGACAAACCGTCACTTTTTGTAAACCGTGTAAAACCTGATCCATCAAAACGGTAAAGCCCTCCCCCAGATCCACGGGAATCCACATCTGATTGCCACGTCGCAAACCACATAGAACCATCCGATGCTTCATAGGCTACATGAGCCCACTCACCAACCAAACCGTCGGATGCTGTATACCGTGTAAATGTGCTTCCATCCCACCGGCAAACCGCGGCACCTCCGGCGTGTTTGCCCAAAAACCAAACCGATCCATCACGCGCCTCAACAACTGTTTGCAAAAATGTAAAATCAACTCCGGCGTTAAGTCGCTGTAACCTGCGCGGTTTATATACCTCATCAATCAGACCATCGGCTGCTGTGAAAATACGCCACGCAGAGTCCTCATACCGAGCCACGGCATGGTGCCCTTTATGTGTGCCGATAAACCAAAGTGCCTGAGATGTTTGATGTAAACCATACACCTCCCCATCTAAAAACCCATCTTCTGGGCCATACCCCATCCACACACCCTTGTGAAACTGTACCGCTTGTTTTTGTGAGTGAAACCAAACCGACCCATCGTCCCTTTCAAACCCACCTGACAGCCCGCCCGGATACGTATAATTCACCCAGTTATAATTTGGGTTAAACCGATAAATT